>JAYUUW010000268.1:0-6476 GCA_043754665.1 Anaerolineales bacterium
TGTCAGGGTCCAAGACATCGTGAACACTTTTGGGTTGGCGCAGTAGCTCGGTAAAGGTCCAAGACATCGTGAACAGTTGTGGATCGATCAGCCATGCGCGAACTCGGGCCTGAGCCTCGCGACCGTTTCGGGCAGCGGATAGGCGAAGGACTTGCGCCGTTGCCAAGCCTGCTGCGCCGAACATTGATACCAGATGTCCAACCGTCGCATGTGGGTGGTGATTGTCGCCCAAACGTATTTCCCGGCCAGACGCTTGCTGACGGGCCAGGTCTCGTTGAGGAGCGCCAGTGTTCCGTTGGGTGCGACCTGCCGAATGAAATGGACTTGGCCGGCCGTGATCGGCAGCGGGTTGGGCAGGCTGGCGATCTGCGGTGGGGTCAAGCGTCGCCGGGGTTCGCCGCGTTGCGCTTGGGCCGGGGTTTGCTCGCCGAGTTTGGGAGGCGCATACTGCGTCATGTACCAGCGGACGAAGGTCGGGCTGGCCCGGCCAACGTGAGCGGGTGAACGGAAACGGCGTTTCTCGAAGAAGGCGCAACTCCACAAATGGTTGAGTTGTTCGACGGCGCCGTTGCGCTCGGGTTCGGCGACTGGCAGAAAGATCAGTTCGATGCCGACGTACAGACACAGACGCACGAATTGACCGAAGACCCGCGGAACCTTGTACCCGCCGCAGAAGGCGGCATCGTTGTCCAGTTGCAAATAGTCCGGGATTCCCAGGGTTTTCCAGGCTTCCAGCACATGGCCCTGGACAGTCGTGGTCCGTTTGTCGGTCGCGATCGTTTGGGCACAGGCCCGGGTGCGCAGGTTGAGCGTGTGAAAGGCGTAGACCTGGGGGCCATCTTCCAGAAAGCGACAGGTCCAATCCATCGCGTGCAGCCGCCCGCTGAGCGTCGTCACTGGGTGCGGAAAATAGGCGGGCGGTTGGTTGGCCCGTTCGGGCAGCAAGGCGTAGGCGGCCAACACGCGTTTGATCGTCGTCAGCGAGGGCAATTGCCGACCGAGGCTCAGTTGACGCAGTTCGCGCCGGATGGCGCGCGCTCCGATCAGACCCACCGGTTGTTTGACCAACCGGCGCCGGGTTTGGACGATCAAGCGCACGATCCGCGGCGGACAGACCCGCGCCAACCGGCGCGGTCGGCGCGACTGACTCTTCAGCCCGCGTACCCCGAGACGTTTGAACCGCCGGCGCCACTTGCTCCACCAGGCCCGGCTGCGGCCTACCCGCCGAAGGATGTCTTTTGAGCGCGTGCCTTTCAGCCATAAGCGGATCGCTTCTCGTCGCCGGCGCAGGTCATCGTGGTCGTCCATGCGGCCTCCTGTGGGGAGACAGCATGCCGCCAAATCAGTTCCGCCGACAACGCCCAAAAAGTGTTCACGATGTCTTGGGCCTTTTCCGAGCTACTACTGTTCACGATGTGTTGGACCCTGACATCTACCAACAAGAGGCAAGTCACGCGGACGCGAAAACTTTAAGGGAATGCAGGGCGGGGCGGCGTGCATAAACAAACCGGGCGGACCATGATTGGTCCGCCCGGCGATGGGCTGGCGTTGGGCGAGCGGCCGCGCGGTTTAACCCTCGAGGTAGACGCTCAGGTCGCGCACGCTGGTCATGGCGCGCAGGTGGGTCATGGCGCGCTCGCTGATCTGGCGCACGCCCTCGGGGCTCATGCGCCACTCGGCAGCGATGGCCCGCAGGGGGCGCGCCTCGCCGCCGCCCAGGCCAAAGCGCAGCCGCAGAATTTGGGCCTCGCGCTCGTCGAGGCAGGCCAGCGACTCTTCTAGCACCTGCTGGAGGCTGCGGGTGACCACAAAGGTCTCGGGGTCGGCCACGGTGGTATCGGCGATGCGCTCGAGCGCGGCGCGGTCGTCGGGGTCGACGGGGGCGTCGAGCGAGACCACACTTTGCCCATCGCGCAGCAGGCCGGCGGCGGCGGCGGGTGTCACACCGGCCAGGCCGGCCACATCGGCCACCAGCGGCTCGTCGCCGGAAAGCTGGGCGAGCTGGGCGGTGATGCGCCGGAGCTGGCTGAGCTTCCAGGCGCGGTTGACGGGCAGGCGGATGGTGCGGCCGGTGTTGGCGATGGCGCGGCCGATGGCCTGGCGAATCCACCAGACGGCCAGCGTGCCGAAGCGCGTGCCCCGGTCGGGGTTGTAGCGGTCGGCGGCCTTCAGCAGGCCCAAAATGCCTTCTTGAATCAGGTCGTCGTAGCCCAGCTCGGAGTGGCGGAAGCGGCCGGCAATGCTGAGCACCAGCGGCAGGTTGTGCAGCACCAGGGCTTCGCGCGCGGCCTGGCCGTCGGCGATGGCGCTGGTGAGCGCCTGGCGGCGGCGGGGCGTGAGCGCGCGGCGGTGCAGCCGCTGCTCGGCGGTCTGCCCGGCCGAGACGCGGTTGGCCAGGGCGATTTCTTCGGCATGCGTGAGCAGCGGCGGGAGGGGGCGTTCACCAAGAATGTTGCGCAGGGGATTACTGTTGGTCATCATCAGGGGCACCTCACTGTAAACAATGTAGCCGTGTTCTACCGAAGGGCTGGCTATAGATTAGGGTCTATTCTTTGGCGCTCGGGTTGGCCGGCGCAAAGGTAGATGGCGCGTCGCGGGATGATGGTTTTAAAGGGCGGGCCGTCCTAGTAGACCGGCACCATCTGATTACTGATAATGTAGCCCGAATTAGTCGACTTACTGGCTACAGTTTAAGGACCATTGTTTGAGAAGTCAAAGACATGGTATAGTTATTACCTATAACATAGCCTTATAGTAGCCTTAGATTTCTGACGATTTAGCGGGTATTTATCACCATGGAACTTCGCCATCTGAACTATTTCATCGCCGTGGCGCAGAAGCTCAACTTCTCGCGGGCGGCCGAGGCGCTGCATGTGGCCCAGCCGGCCATCAGCCAGCAGATCAAGGCGCTGGAGGACCAACTGGGCGTGCGGCTGTTTGACCGGATGGGCAAGCGCATCGCCCTGACGCGGGCCGGCGAGGTGCTGCTGCCGCACGCCTACCAAATTCTGGCGGCGGTGGAGCTGGCGGCCAACGAGGTGCGCGAGCTGGGCCAATTGACACGCGGCACGGCCAGCCTGGGCGCGCCGCCGACCGTGTCGACCCACCTGCTGCCCAGCCGCCTGACGCAGTTTCACAGCCTGTATCCGGGGCTGGAGGTGAGTTTGCGCGAGGCCGGCACTGAGAGCCTGCTGAGCTCGGTGGCCGACGGCCAGCTCGATTTGGCGATTGTGGCCAGCGACGGCCTGCCGACGGTGGTGGAACAAGCGCCGTTTTTGGAAGAGGACTATGTGCTGGCGGTGAGCCTGCTGCACCCGCTGAGCCGGCAGCGCACGGTGCGGCTGGCTGACCTGGCGAGTGAGCCGTTCATCCTCTTTCCGGTGGGCTACCGACTGCGCGAGGTGACGCTGGCCGCCTGCCGCCGGGCTGGGTTCGAGCCCAAGGTGGCGCTGGACGGCGGCTCGATGCAGAGCGCGCTGGAGTTTGTGGCGGCCGGGCTGGGGGTGGCGCTGGTGCCGGAGATGGCGCTGACCGCCGCGCCCCGCATTCGGCGGGTGGTGATTGAAGATCAGCAACTGCGCCGCAGCCTGAGCCTGGTGTGGCGCACGGGCCATTACCTCAGCCCGGCGGCGCGGGCGCTGCGCGACTTTGTGCTGCACCAGACGGCAGCGCCGGCCGCCGCCCCCGATGGGAAACGAGCGTAACGGATGCGGCGCGAACTGTCGCTACGGCGCGGACTGTCGCTGCGGCGCGGGCTAGCGCTGCGGTGGTGGCTGCCGGCGGCCGGCCTGGCGCTGGCCCTGGCGGCGTGCGCCGGGGCGGGGAGCACGCCTACCCCCCCGCCGCCGGCCCTGACGGCCACGTCCGCGCCCACCCCAACAAACTTACCCACGGGCACAGACGTGGGCCGGTGGCAGGCGGTGACGCCGGCCGTGCCGACGCTGTCACCAACTCCCGCCGCTACGGCCACGGCGGGGCCTTCGGCCAGCGCCTCTGCGAGCGCGAGCGTGAGTGTCACGCCGCCCCCGCATGTCGTCATCATCTCAATTGATGGGCTGCGCGCCGACGCCGCCGAGACGGGCAACATGCCCAACCTGCACGCGCTGGCCGCGCGCGGGGCGTACACCTATCAGGCGCAGACCACCTTCCCACCCGTTACGCTGCCGTCGCACGCCTCGATGATCTCGGGCGTCGAGCCGGACGTGCACGGCATTCTGTGGAACGACAACGACCCGACGCGGGGCTTCATCACTGTGCCGACGATCTTTTCGGTGGCGCACGCGGCCGGGTTGGTGACCGTGATGGTGGCCGGCAAAGAGAAGTTCCAGCACTACAACGTGCCCGGCACCATTGACCGCTACACGTTTGTGACCACCGGCGACCAGGGCGTGGCCGACCAGGCCATCGCCGAGGCGGCGGCCGGGTTCGACCTGCTGTTTGTGCACTTCCCCAACACGGATTTCTTTGGCCACCTGGACGGCTGGATGTCGCCCCGCTACCTGTTTCAACTGGGCCGCACCGACGAGGCGCTGGGCCGGCTGTTTGCCGCGCTGCCGCCGGACACGGTGATCATCGTGTCGGCCGATCATGGCGGGCATGGGCTGGGGCATGGCGCGGACATTCCGGTCGATATGACGATTCCGTGGATCATCGCTGGGCCGGGGGTGCGCGCGAACTACGCCCTGACGCAGCCGGTGACGACGACCGACACGGCGGTGACGGCGGCCTATGTGCTCGGGCTGACCTTCCCGACGGTGGTGAGCGGCCGGCCGGTGCTGGAGGCGTTTAGCAACCCGCTGCCGTTGGCGACGGGCGCGGCTCCGTAGCGAGGGGCCATCCATCATAGGGGACGGTTGTATCTTGGCTTAGTGGTTGGTCAAGGTGTTTGCGAGGTGAGACGCGAAGCGTCACCGGCCAGGAGGCAGCGTGGGGCCACGCGCCTGAGGCCGGTTGCTCAGAACATGTCAGGGCGGCGCGGCCGGTCGCGGGGCCGGATAGGTGGAGGCCGAGATTCCTCACCGGCCCGAAGGGAGCGCCAGGTCCAAATACCTGAGGCCGGATTCGGAATGACAAATCGGGCGGGCGGGTGACGGCGGGCGACTGTCTGAGCGGAGGGGGCTGGGGCGCAGCCCCACGCTGTCTTCGAAATGACAAGGGTTTTCGATGGCATCCAGTACCGGCCGCAGGCTGACAATTACGCTGATGCCTGAGTGCGTAGGCGGGCCGAGCTACAGGCGCTTGGCCGGCGTGCGCTGGGTGCGCATGGCGGCGGCGACGGCTTGGGAGTTGGCGTCGCCGCGCTGGTCGAGGTGGGTGACGATGTTGGCGTGGTCGGCGTCGTTGCGGTTCTGGCTGAGTTTGTAGCCGCCCTCGAGGCGGGTGACGGTGAGGGCGAAGCCGTAGATGCCTTTCATTTCTTTCTGCACGAAGTCCGGCGGGAGGGTTTCGAGGCGGTAGGTGGAGTTGGCTTCGTGGTGCTGCACGAGGCGGCTGAGCAGGGCGTGCAGCTCGTCGCCCTCCAGTTCGCGCACGGGGCCGTAGACATGCGCCATCAGATAGTTCCAGGTGGGCACATTGATGTGGTCGTACCAGCGCGGCGAGATGTAGGTATGCGCGCCTTGAAAGATGAGCAGGGCTTCCTGCGCGCCAATGGTGCGCCACTGCGGGTTGGCGCGCGAGAGATGGCCGTAGATCGTGAGGCGGCTGTCAGTCTCGGCGACTTCGACCACGAGGTGCGTGGCGAGGGGGCGCTGGCCGTCGAACGTGACCAGCGCGGGGAAGTTGTTCTGTTGGAGAAAGGCCATGAGCGTGGCCCGGTCTTCTTCGCGATAGAGTTTGGGGACGTACATCAGCGACCTCGTTGAGTAAGTGTTCGGCGCGGCGACAGCAACCCGGCGATTATACCGGCCTCATAAAAAACGGCGGGGTGGGTGTTCAGAAACTTGTGCAGGGGTGGACGGACGGTCGCCGGGCCGAAGCGGTCTAAGTTGCAGATTCCTCACCGGCCCGAGGGGAGCGCACGGTCCATCGACCTGAGGCCGGGTTCGGAATGACAAATCGTAGGGGAAAGTTGGGGCGGTGGGCTGTCTGTGCCGAGGAGGATGAGCCGGTCGCGGCGCAACACACGGGGCGGGGAGTGCTGCTGCGCCGCGACCTGTCTAGACCCCCTTCGTGTAATTCGCGCGAAGCGATTCGTGGCCAGGGGTTTTCGCTCGATTGCGACCACCTATTTGTGGCAATCGCTTTCGCCCTTACTCGTAGCGGAAGCGCCAGACGCCCACGGCCAGGAACACCGCCGCGAAGCCGAGCAGCACGCCGGCCTCGGGCAGCACCTGCTCTAGCCCTTGCCCGCGCAGCACCAGATCGCTCAGGCCCTGCATGGCCCAGGTGGTCGGCAGCACCCGCGCCGCCAGGCGGGCTGCCTCGGGGAAGATTTCGGCCGGGTACCAGCAGCCGCCCAGCAGCGCCATGACCAT
>JAYUUW010000269.1:0-2228 GCA_043754665.1 Anaerolineales bacterium
GCCTGCTCGAAGGCCAGACCGGCAACCTGGATGTGGTGGTGCTGCTGGAAGGTCCCGCCCACCCCCAGGCCGTCGTCGCCGCGCCACCGCTGCCCGACGATGCCCCGCTGGAAGTGGCGGCCATGGCAACCGTGACGCCCGCCACGCTGGCGCGCCCCGTAGAGCTGGCCCCCGGCGAGACGGCCATGCTGCGCTGGGTGCAGACCGCTGAGCTGACGCCCACCGCGCCGCCCCCGGCCCCCGTGCGCGGCGCGACCCCGCCCATCGACCACCGCGAGGCCGGGCTGGGCCGCATCCGCGAACTCTTGCAGCGCGAGTGGGAGGGCGAGTTTGCCCGCCTCGAGCTGCTGAACGCCGGGCTGCTCGACATTGAAACCGGCGACCGCGCCTGGGACGCGGCCCTGGCGCTGGCGCAGAGCGTGGCGCTGCGCTGTTATGTGGGCGGCGGGCCGGGCGCGCAACTGCCGCACCCCAGCTTTGTGTTCACGCGCCACACCGACCGGGGCTACTCGGTGCGGGGCGACGGCTCGGACTACAACTGGCAGTGGAACGGGCAGGTGGCGACCGAGGCTTACGTGAGCCTGCCGCAGATTGCGGCCAGCGCGCCGGAACTGGCCAAGGGCGTGCTGCGCAACTGGCTGGCGGTGCAGGCCGAAGACGGCTTTGTGGATTGGAAGCCCGGCCTGGCCGGGCAGCGCGAGCGCACGCTGTGCCTGCCGCTGCTGGCGACGATGACCTGGCAGCTCTACGAGCAGACCGAAGACGCCGCGCTGGCCGCCGAGTTGTACCCCGGCCTGCGGCGCTTCTTTGACGCCTGGTTCGCGCCGCGCCACGACCGCGACCAAGACGGCCTGCCCGAGTGGACCCACACGGTGCAGTCGGCCTTCGATGAGAACCCGTCGTTTGTGCGCTGGGTGCCGTGGGGGCAGGGGGCCGACATCACCGCCGCCGAGACGCCCGACCTGGCCGCCTACCTCTACCGCGAAGCTCGCTCGCTGCAGCGGCTGGCGGCGCTGCTGGGCCGGCCGGCCGACCCGGCGCTGGCGGCGCGGGCCGACACGCTGGCGAAGCGCGTGGCCGGCATGTGGAGCGAGGCCGACGCGATCTATCACTATGTCGACCGCGACTCGCACCAGGCCCGCGCCGGCGAAGCGCTGGCGACCGGCCGGGGCGACCTGGCGCTCGATGTGCTGCGGCGCTTTCCGACGCCGGCGCGCATTTTGGTGAAGGCGGTCGGCCCGCGTGAGGAGCGCCCGAACCTGGAAGTCGTGCTCTCGGGCCGGGGCCGGCGCGGACGCCCGCGCGTGGAGACACTGCGCAAGACGCATGTGCAGCACTTCTTCGGCATTGCCACGGCGGTGAGCGAAAAGCTCTACACCACGCTCGACCGGGTGGAGGTGCGCGGCCTGAGCGCCGATTTTGAAGTGACGGTTTCGGTGGTGGACTACACCCGCCAAGACCAGACCCTGCTGCTGCCGCTGTGGGCCGGGCTGCCCGACGCGGCCCGCGCCGAGGCGCTGGTGCGCCGCACGCTGCTCGACCCGGCCCGCTTCTGGCGGCCGTATGGCATTCCGAACTGCTCCGCGCTGGACCCGGCCTACACGCCCGACAACCGCAACGGCAGCGGCGGCGTGTGGATGATGTGGAATATCATGCTGGGCGAAGGCCTGGTGGACTATGGCTACCGGGCCGAGGCCGCCGAGCTGGTGACGCGGCTGATGCTGCCGATCATCCACTGCCTGAAGACCGAAAAGGCCTTTCGCGAGGCCTACAACAGCGAGCAGCTTGAGGGCGTGGGCGACCGCGACTATTTGTGGGGCGTGGCCCCGGTGGCGCTGTTCCTGCGCGTGCTGGGCGTGCGGCTGGTGGGCGCGAACAAAGTCTACCTGGAAGGCCACAACCCCTTTCCGTGGCCGGTGACGATCCGGCACAAGGGGCTGACCATTGTGCGCGGAGCCGAGGCGACGACGGTGACCTTCCCCTCCGGCCGCGCGGCCACGGTGACCGGGGCCGAGGCGCGGCTGGTGGAGGACGTGTAGCGCTGGAGGTCAGAGGTCGGAGGTCGGCTCATCGCACCGGGGTTGGTGAGGCTGTGAGGGCTGTCTAATCTTGTCTCGGGCGTTTGCCTGACCCTTTGGCATGGACGGCCGCTTGAGCTGCCTATTTCAACGTCAGGCGGCCGACTGATCGCACGGTGGGTTCTTGAGACAAATTATCTGAC
The DNA here is from genome assembly GCA_043754665.1 of Anaerolineales bacterium. Lineage (GTDB taxonomy): Bacteria > Chloroflexota > Anaerolineae > Anaerolineales > UBA6663 > JADZEK01. Next base: position 2,222 of record JAYUUW010000269.1, read on the forward strand.
CCTATAC
>JAYUUW010000270.1:0-4826 GCA_043754665.1 Anaerolineales bacterium
GATGGAAGACGCCCTTCAGCGTGTTGACAAACGAGGTGCGAATGACAGCCAGGTCGTGCACGGTCAGCCCGGTGTCGTCGAGCTCGTTCTTCGCCAGGCGGTCGTCAATGACCGACTTCACCAGCTTGTCGATCTCGGCTTCGCTCTTGGGCCGTTCGGCGCGGGCGCGGGCCTCGCAGCCGTCGGCCAGCATGAGCAACGCCGTCTCTTTCGATTGCGGCCGCGGCCCCGGATATACGTAGCGGTTCGGGTCCACCTGCGTCTCGTCGCCGCCGGCGGCTTGCAGGGCGCGCCGGTATTGGTACTGCGTGCGCAGCGTGCCGTGGTGCTCGGGGATGAAGGCGCGCACGGCCGAGGGCAGCCGGTGGCGGCGCGCCATCTCCAGCCCGTCGGGGATGTGCGCGATGATGATGCGGGCGCTCTCTTCGGGCTCGAGCGTGTCGTGAATGTTGTAGCCGTCGAGCTGGTTCTCCACGAAGAACTGCGGGTGCAGCGCCTTGCCGGCGTCGTGGTAGAGCGCGCCCACGCGCGTGAGCAGCGCGTTGGCCCCAATGCGCTCGGCCGCCTGTTCGGCCAGGTTGGAGACTTGCAGGCTATGCTGGTACGTGCCAGGCGCGTTGCGCAGCACATAACGCAGCAGCGGGTGGTCGGGCCGCGCCAGCTCAATGAGCTGCAAACTGGTGGTGATGTCGAACAGGCCGCCCAGCATGAAGAACCCGGCCAGCGTCAGCGAGGCCGACACGGCGCCGTTGAGCGCGCAGGCCACCATGAGCTGCGCCAGGCCCAGCGGGTCAAGCGCCGGGTCTTGCAGGCGAAACACCAGCAGCACGCCCATGTTCGCCAGCGCCACCGCCAGCCCGGCCCAAAAGAACTGGTTGACCCGCTCGCCGGTGCCCACCGCCAGCGGCGCGAGGAAGCCGCCCAGCGCGAAGTAGATGGTCAACTCCAAATTGCTGCCGCCGATGTAGCCCAGCAGCACCGCCAGCGCCATGGCCATGACCATGGCAAATTGCGGCCCCACAAACACTGTCAGCAGGAGCGGCAGGGCGGCGGCCGGGAACAAGAACGGCAGCACGGTGCGCCCCGGCAGCATGAACCGCGCCGCCAGCAGGAAGGCGGCACACAGCGCGCCGACCAGCAGCACCCGCCGCGCCGACCGGCCCAGCGGCCGATTGAACCGCGCCACGTACAGCACCACCAGCGTGGTGACAATGAGCGTCAACAGCGCGCCGCTGGCCGGCTGCCGCCAGGTGGCCTCCGGCTCGAGCAGGCCCAGGGCCGCCAACGCCTCCAGGTCTTCGGCGGTGACCACTTCGCCGCGCACTACCACCGCCTGCCCGCGCACAATGGCGCGCTCCACCGGCTTGACGGCCTCCCGGGCGGCCAGGCGGGCGCCTTGCGTGGCGGCGTCGTTGTAGAAACTGTTGGGGGCGATGAGGTTGGTCACCAGCGCCGTCACCAGGGCGGCTTGCGCCTCGCTCAGGCTCACGCTCACGCGGGCCGGCACGGCGCGCCGCACCTCGGCCACCTGGTCGTCGCGCACCTGGCTGCGCATCATCTGCTCCAGCACGCTCAGCGCCTCATCCTTCACGGCCGTCCACGCGCCGTTGTCGAAGTTGAGGATGACCAGCGCGTTATCGGCCCGCAGGTTCAGCCCGTCAATCGCTTGCAGGTCGGTCTGCTGCTGGCTGGTTTCGGCCAGGGTGTCGGCCCGCACGCTGTCGATATAGTCGAGGATGTCGTGCAGCAGCAGCACTTGCTGTCGGGCCACGCGCGTGTCGGGGGCGTCGTATACATCGGGCACGGCGGCGCTGGCTTCGGCCCGCGCCCGTTCCGTGAGCACTTCGCTGGTGTAGGCCAGCGGGCTGGGCGCGAGGATATCTTGGGTGGCCGATTCGCCGATGGACAAATTGACGCCGGCCGAGCTGGCATTAGGGATAGCCACAATGGCGGTGGTGGTCAGCCACAGCGCGGCCGTCAGCCCCCAAATGAGCAGTTGCCGGCCCGTGGGGCGTAGGCGAGCGATGCGGGGGCCTTCGATCACGGTCATGGGCAGCGTTGCGTCCGCATCATGGGCTGGGGTTTAGCGAGGCCGCGACAGCAACTCCCGCACCACCTCGTTGACGAGGCGGCCGTCGGCGCGGCCCTTGGTGCGCGGGGTCAGCACCTTCATCACCGTGCCCAGCCCCTTGAGGTCGGAGGCGCCGCTCTCGGCGATGGCGGCCTCTACCAGCGCCACGATCTCGTCGCGGCTGAGCGCCTGGGGCAGATAGCTCTCAATGATTTGCAGTTCGACGGTGTTGTTGGCGACCAGATCGGGCCGGCCGGCCTTCTCGGCGTCCACAATCGACTCGCGCCGCGACTTGGCTTCTTTCTGGATGGCGGCCAGCCCCTCGGCCTCGTCGAGCGTCACGGTGTCGAGCTCGGCCAATTGCGCCGCGTTGAGGTCAGCGCCCTTGCCCTTCTCGCGCGCCGCCGCCACCCGCTTTTCGAGCGCGGCTTGCTGCAAGCCCGCCATTAACGCGCGCAGGGTGGTCTTGCGGGTTTCGTCGCCCGCCTTCAGGGCCGTCTTCAGATCGGCGCTCAGTTGATCTTTGAGAGTCATCAGGTTTCCGTAGCTGCGGTAATGGCGTTAGCCGGGCGGCCAGCGCAGCCCGCGCCCGCCCAACAGGTGAACGTGCAGGTGGTTGACGCTCTGCCCGCCGTCCGCGCCGGTGTTGACCACCAGCCGGTAGCCGCTGCCCAGCCCTTCCTGGCGGGCCAGCGCGGCGGCGGTCAACAATAGGTCGCCGAGCAGGTCGCCATCGGCCGGTTGCGCCTCGGCAACCGAGGCCAGGTGCCGGTTGGGCAGCACCAAAATGTGCGTCGGCGCGGCCGGGTTGATGTCGCGAATAGCCGTCAACGTGTCAGTGCGGTGGACAATGGTGGCCGGAATGTCGCCGGCGATGATCTGGCAGAACAGGCAGTCGGTGGCCATGGCTACTCCTGCGCCGGGGGGCGCACCACCACGTTGTCGAAAGTGATCTGTACCCCGCCCTCGTCAAACGTGCCGGCAATCACACCCACATCGCCGCGCGCCAGTTCGTCGTCGTCGAACGCGCCGATCTCCGTGCCGTTCACGGCCAGCGCAAAATGCGTGCCGTCGCAGGTGGCCGTCAGCGTGTTAACCGCGTCTGGCTCCAGCGTGAGCGCGTCGGTCGGCTGAAAGCTGCCCTCCGCCGGGCTGAGGATCGTGCGCGCGTCGCGCACCACCTTGCCCAGCGCGTAGTAGCCGTCGCTGCTGACGAAGAAGAAGTAGAAGCTGTTGCGGCCGTCGCCGGCGCGGTCGTAGCGGCAGATGAGCCCGTACTCGTTGTTTACCGGCCCGGCGGTGTACTGTGTCTCGGCGGTAAAGGCCACATCGGTCAGGTTCAGCCCCGGCCGCGCCCACACGTCTACGCCCGGATCGACCACCGCCACCAAGTAGCGCCCGTCCACATAATCGGTGGTCAGGTCGCTGCCGGTGTGCCGGTCCCAGCCGCTGGTGGTCTGCGAAAAATCGTCTTGGAAGATCACCCCCGGCACGGCGGGTGGGCCGCTGCCATTGCCCGCGCACGCCGCCAGCAGCGCCACGCTCACGGATAAAGCCGCCAACCACCCAAAGCGGCGGGCGGGCGCAACGGCGTGGCGGCGGGAGGGCAGTGTGGGCGGCGGCATGTGATCTGTGGGCCAGACGGCCGCGTTTATTGTATCACGCGGCCCCAAGCGGAAAGCGCCGGGCGGTGGCCTTAGGGTGACAGCCGCGCCAGCGCTTGCAGTGCCAGCCCGCCGTAGTAGCCGTCCGGGTCGAGCGCCAGCGCCTGGTTGAGCATCAGCTCGGCGTCGGCGATTTGCCCCTGCCGGCTGTGGAGCACACCCAAGTGGTAGTACACGCTGGCCGACTGCGGGGCCAGGGCCAACGCTTGTTCGAGCAGCTTCTGCCCGTTGGAGAGGTCGCCGGTGAGCACCAGTGCAAAGCCCAGCGTGTCGACCGCCTGGGCGTCGTTGGGGGCCAGCGCCACGGCTTGCCGCGCGGCCGGCAGCCCATACTCGGCCACGCGGTAGTCGTTATCAATGTAGAAGCGCGCCAGCAGCAGCCACCAGCGCACATCATGCTCGTCCAGCGTCACGGCCTGCGTCAGCCAATTTTCGGCCAGCGCCAGGTCGCCCACGCTGGCATACGCGCCGCCCACCTCGGCCGCGATGGCCGGGTTGGCCTGGTCGAGCTGCTGCGCGGCCAGCAGGTAGGTCAGCGCGGTCTGCGAGTCGCCGGCCCGCCGCCAGTGCAGGCCAAAGAAGAACTGGGCCACCGGCGAGTCGGGCGCGAGCTTAACAGCCTGCTCATAGGCCGCCGCGCCGTCTTTGCCCTGCATGTCTTGCGCCAGGCCCAGGTACACATAGGCATCGGCATAGTCGGGGTTAATGTTCACGGCCTGCGCCAGCGCCAGTTCGGCCAGCGGCCACTCGCTCAACTGCTCGAAGGCGTAGCCCACCTTGGCAAAGGTCACTTCGGGGTTGCCGTTGGCTTGCCCGGCGGCGATGGCGTCGAGCAGCAGTTGCACCGCTCCGGCCAGCTCCGGCGACTTCTCGGCCACCAGCATCAGTCGGGCGGGGGCCTCGTCCGGCGCGGTGGCCGCCGAGAGCACCGCCAGCCGATAGAACACGGCCGCATCGTCGGGCCGCACGCGGGTCAGCGCATTCAGCGCCGCCACGGCCTCGGCATAGCGCGCCTCGGCCTCATAATTATTTGCCAGCCGCACCAGCAGGGCGTCGTCGTCGGGCAGCGCGGCCAGCGCCAACTCCCACTC
>JAYUUW010000271.1:0-7294 GCA_043754665.1 Anaerolineales bacterium
GCGGGCGAAGGCCTTGGGCCGGAACTTGAAGTGGCCGAAGGGCAGCCGGTCGGCGAGGCCGGTGACCGAGTTGGGGTAGACCCAATCAATCGGCGGGGCCACCTCAATCGGCACGCGGCGGGTGGGCCAGCCGCTGCCGCGCAGGAAGGCCGAGACATGCTGGGCCACCTGGCGGCCTTCGAGCGCGCTGACCTCAGCCGTCTCCGCGCCGTGCAGCAGGTTGCCGGCGGCAAACACGCCCCGCGCCGAGGTGCGGTAGGCGGCGTCGGCCTGGGGGCCGAGCGTGCCGGCGTCGAGTGTCAACGCGCCGGCGCGGGCCAACTCGTGTTCGGGGATCCAGTCGCCGGTGAAGATGACCGAGTCGCAGTCCACGATCTCGGTCGCGCCGGTGTCGATGTGGGTCAACTCGACGCCCTCAACGCGCTGGTGGCCGAGGATGCGGCTGAGGCGCGTGCGGCGGCTGAGGGGGATGCGGCGGGCTAGGTCCATGAGGTACCACTTCATGGGCAGGTAGGGCAGGTAGATTTGGTGGTCGTCCTGGTCGGTGACCACGCGCGCGACCGCGATGTGCGCGTGGGCCAGGGTCATAATGGCCGACAGGCTGACGATCTCGGCGCCGATGACGACGGCGCGGCGGCCAACGGGCAGGTGCTGCTCGAACACAAAGCGCTGAAGCGAGCCGGTGGTGAACACGCCCGGTGGCCGGTGGCCGGGCACCAGGCGGGCGGCACGGGGGCGTTCGCGGCAGCCGGTGGCCAACAGCACGGCCTGCGCCTCGATCTCGCCCAGGCCGGCGGGGCTGGTGTAGGCCAGGCGGTTGGGGCCGGCCCAGCGGGTGATGGTGGTGTGAGTGCGAATGTCCACGTGGGCGCGCTCGGCGGCGCGGACGTAGTGGCGGGCGTAGGCCGGGCCGGAGTAGACGCGCTGCAAGTCCAGAATGCCGAAGCCGGGGTGATCGCACAGGCGCGGCACGCCGCCGGCCTCCGGCTCGCGGTCGACGACGGTGACGGCGCTGTGGCCCAGGCGCTTGAGTGTAATGGCGGCGGCCAGACCGGCGGGGCCGGCGCCTACGATGAGAACGTCAGGGTTAGCGGCTGACATGGTTGTCTGCCAGACCCGCCAGCCGGTAGGGGCTTTGCCCGGTGTGGTGCGCCAAGAGGCCCAGCACCGCGCCCTGACAGTTGAAGCCCTGGCAGCGGCCTTGCAGGGCGCGCGTGCGGCGGCGCAGGCCATCCACGGTTTGGGCGGGGATGGGCGCGGTGAGGGCGGCGCGCAGTTCGCCCAGCGTGACACGCTCGCAGTGGCAGATGATGTGGCCGTAGTCGGGATTGGCGGCGATGAGCGCGGCGGATTGGTAGGGGCGCTCAAAGGCCTCGCCGATGTTGGGCATATGCACCGGCACAAACTCCGGCTTGGCGGTAAGCGGCAGCCCGGCCTCGGCCAGCAGTTCGACCACGTAGGCGGCGATGCCCATGGCGCCGGAGATGCCGGTGGAGCGAATGCCGCCGACGGTGACGTAGCGCTGATCGGCGTGCAGGCGAATTTGGTAGTCGCTGTGCTCGGTGGCCGGGCGCAAGCCGGCGTAGGTGGCCGTGACTTCCTCATGCACCAGGGTGGGCATGATGGCCTGGCCTTTCTGCCACAGCGCTTGCAGGCCGGCGGCGGTGGTCTCGGTGGCGGTCTTGTCGGGCAGGTCTTCGGCCGTAGGGCCGAGCAGCACGTTGCCGTAGACCGTCGGGCTGATGAGCACGCCCTTGGTGGTAGCGGTGGGCACCGGCAGCAGGATGTGGTTGACCAGGCGGCGGGCAAACTTGTCGAAGACGATGAGCTGGCCGCGGCGGGGCGTGATGGTGAAGTGGGCGTGGCCGAGCAGCCGGTCGATGGTGTCGCCGTGCAGGCCGGCGGCATTGACGACGTAGTGGCAGGTGACGGTGCCCGCCGGGCTGGTGAGGGTGTAGCGGCCGTCGGGCGTGGGCGTGATGGCCTGCACCGGGAAGTTGAGGCGCAGCGCCGCGCCATTGAGCACGGCCTGGGTGGCGAAGGCCAGCGGCAGGGTGTAGGTGCACAAGATGCCCTCGCCCGGCACATACAGCCCGCCCAGCGCGCCGGGGCCGAGGTGCGGCTCGCGCCGGTAGATTTCGGCGGGCTCGATCAGGTAGCAGTCGGCGTCGCCGTTGGCGAAGGCCTGATTGAGCAGCTTGGGCAGCGCGGCCTGCTGTTCGGCGGTCCAGGCGATGAGCAGGCCGCCGGTGAGCTCGACCGGGATGCCGGCGGCGGGTAGAAAGTCGGCCATGAGGGCGTAGCTGCGCTTGAGCAGGCGCGACTCGAGCGTGCCGGGCTTGGCGTCGTAGCCGGTGTGCCAGATGGCGGTGTTGGCTTTCGACGTGCCGGTGCCGATATCGGACCCGGCCTCGACCAGCACGGTGGTGAGGGCGTAGCGCGCGAGCTCGCGGGCGATGGCGGAGCCGACCGCGCCCGCGCCGATGACGGCGACCTCAAAAGCCTGCATGGGTTGGGAGGCGGTCATGCGGCCACTCCATGAAAGTGCATGAGGCCGGCGACGGCGGCGCGCCAATGGCCGAGGCGCGCGGCCCGGTCGGCGGCGCTGATCTGCGGCGTGTACACGGCCTCGGCCTGCCAGCGGGCGGCCAGGTCGGGCAAGCTGAGGCCCAGGGCCGAGTGCGCGGCCAGGTTGGCCATGCCGATGGCGGTGGACTCGCGGGCGGCGGCCACGCGCACTTCCAGGTCGGTGAGGTTGGCCACCCACTGCATCAGGTACGGGTTGCTGGCCGGGCCGCCGTCAACCTTGAGATAGGGCGGGAAGGCGGTCATGCCGGCCGTCTGCAAATCGGCGCGCATGGCGCTGACCACATCGACTACGCGGCAGGCCAGCCCTTCGAGCGTGGCGCGCACGATGTCGGCCGGCGTGGTGGCGCGGCTGAGGCCGAACAGCGCCCCGCGCACCTGCGTCTGCCAGTAGGGCGCGGCCAGCCCGGCCAGCGCCGGCACGCAGACCACCTCCGTGTCGGTGGAGCCGGCGGCCAGTGCCGCGCTGGCGGTGACATCGGGCAACAGGTGCAGCTCGTCGGCCAGCCAGTCGACGGCCGCGCCCATGACGAAGATGCCGCCGTCGAAGGCGTAGGCGGTGTGGCCGGGAAACTGCCAGGCCACAGTCGTCAACAGGCGGTGGTCCGAGAGGCGCGGCGCGGCGCCCACGTTCATGAGCAGGAAGCTGCCAGTGCCAAAGGTGCACTTGACCTCACCCGGCTGAAAGCAGGCCTGCCCAAACAGCGCCGCCTGCTGGTCGACCAGCAGCGCGTGCAGCGGCAGCGGCGCGCCCACGCCAAAATCCAGGTGGCCCACCAGCCCGGCCGCCGGCACAACCTCGGGCAGCAGGGCGCGCGGCACGTCGAACAGCGCCAGCAGGTCGTCATCCCAGGCGAGGCGCTGCAGGTCGAACAGCAGCGTGCGCGAGGCGGTGGAGGCGTCGGTGACGTGCAGCTTACCGCCGCTCAGGTGCCAGAGCACCCAGCTCTCGGTGGTGCCAAAGCGCACCCGGCCGGCGCGGGCGGCGGCGGCCAGGGCGGGGTCCTCGTCTAACAGCACGCGCAGCTTGGGCGCGGAGAAGTAGCTGTCGAGCAGCAGGCCGGTCTTGGCGCGCAGCCAGCCGGCATCGACCGTGGCGCTCAGCGCGGTGCAGAGCGCGGCGGCGCGCTGGTCTTGCCAGACGATGGCGGGGGTCAGCGGCGCGCCGGTGGCGGCGTCCCACAGGATGAAGGTCTCACCCTGGTTGTCGAAGCCGACGGCGGTGATCGGGTACGCGGCGATCAGCGGCGCGGCCACGGCGCGCACGGCGGCCAGAATGGCCCACGGGTCTTGCTCCACCCAGCCGGGGCGGGGGAAGGTCGAGGGCACGCCGGTCGAGCGCTGGGCGACGACCTGGCCGCGCTCGTCGACCACCACGGCGGTGGTCGTCGTGGTGCCCTGGTCAATCCCCAGCAGATACGTTCCGGCGGTCATGCGGTGTTACAGGCGCGCCCGCAGTTCCGGCGTGCCGTAGTCGAACTGAATGCCGGCGGCGGTCTTTTCGGCGAAGGCCGTGGCGACCTTGATGACGGCATCGGCCACGTCGTCCAGGTCGGAGCGGTCGAGCAGCGGGTGCACGCTCGCCAGCCAGAAGACCTCTTCGCAGGCTTCTTCGGCGACGGGGCACAGGCCGGGGCCGTACTCCACGTGGCCGTCGTAATACTTGCACTCGAACGGGCAGCCCTTGCCGCCGTAGCCGACCTTGTCGCGGAAGACCGGCTCGAGGTGCTGCGGGATGATCCAGCGGGTGGTGGAGATGTAGCCCAGGTCGTACACGCCCTCGGCGGCCAGCGCGGCGGCGAAGCTGAGCATGTCGGCCCCGAGCACCTTCCGGTTCAGGCGGATGACGTAATAGAAGTAGACGCGCTCGCCCCACTCCGGCTCGGCGGGCGTGGTAATGCCGGGCAGCCCTTGCAGGCGCTCGGTGAGGTAGCGGGCGTTCTCGGTGCGCCGGGCGATGAGCCAGTCGGCCTTCTTCATCTGCTCGAGGCCGATGGCGGCCTGCATGTTGGTGATGCGGTAGTTGGTGCAGGGCAGGCCCCAGTGATACTTGGAGGCCTTGCCGAGGGAGCGCTTGCGGGCGAAGTCGCTGTAGCCCCACATCTTGTCGAACAGGTCGTCGTCGTCGGTGATGACAAAGCCGCCCTCGCCGGTGTTGGTGATCTTGCCGGTGATGGTGCTGAACGAGCCGACGTGGCCGATGGTGCCGATCTTGCGGCCCTTGTAGGTGGCGCCCAACGATTGGGCGGCGTCCTCGAGCACCCACAGGTTGTGCTTCTTAGCCAGGTCCATGATCGGGTCCATATCGACCGGGGTGCCGGTGATGGCGACGGGGATGATGGCCTTGGTGCGGTGGGTGATCTTGCGGGCCACATCGGCCGGGTCGAGCGTCAGGTGGACGGGGTCGACATCGGCGAAGATGGGGATGGCGTTCTGCTCGAGCACGCAGGTGTTGGAGGCGATGAAGGTGTAGGGGGTGACGATGACTTCGTCGCCGGGGCCGATGCCGAACGCGGCCAGGGCGATGTGCAGCGAGGTGGTGCCGCTGGAGACGGCGAGGGCGTGCTTGACACCGAACCAGTCGGCCAGCGATTTTTCGTACTCCAGCGTGGCCTCGGCGCGGCGCAGCTTCTTCTGCTGGGCGACTTCGAGCAGCGCCTGGAGCTCTTCTTCCTCAAACACGTCCGTTTCGACAATGGGGGGCCGGGTGCGCACGGGCGTGCCGCCATCAATGGCCAATTTTGACATGGGTGTCTCCTTTTTGGCGGGCCGCAGGGGTGGGTGGTGGCGCCAGCCGGCCCGGCTGCCCCTTTACAGGGAGGGAATGCTAGGATATATTACTGTTGTCGGACAACATACATCTTAAGCATGTTACACCAGACGGAATCTCCGTGTCAAGCTGGCAGACAGGCAAAATGGGGGTTAACCCCAACTGGCGCGCCTGGCTTGCGGTAGCGCAATTTGTGCATAAGATAAGGCACTAAGCACCGAGCCTCAGGGGTGGAGCTTTCCACAGTTTCTATGCCCATACGACCCAATATCGGCCCGATTCAGAACAGCGTAAGCCTGCCCGAAAAGGTGGCGGAGCAACTGCGCGATATGGTGATTCGGGGGGAATTGGCCCCCAGCGCCCAACTGCCGACCGAGCCGGAGCTGTCGCGGGCCATGAATGTGAGCCGCAGCACGCTGCGGACCGCGCTGCACACGCTGGTGCGCGAGGGGCTGGTGGTGCGGCGGCGCGGCATTGGCACGTTTGTGGCCGAACAGCCGCTGGCGGCCAACAACCTGAACCTGAACTGGGGCGTCACCGAGGTCATTCGGGCGACGGGGGCAAAACCCGGCACGACGGATTTGCGCGTGGTGACCAACACGGCCGACGAGCGGCTGGCGACCCGCCTGAACCTGGCGCTGGGCGACCCGGTGGTAATTGTGGAGCGCGTGCGCCTGGCCGACGAGCGGCGGGTGGTGTTCTCGCGCGACCATTTTGCGCCGGCGCTGTTCGCCGGGCGGCGGGGCGGCCTGGCGCTGCCGGAGCTGGAAGCCTATCTGCAAGAATACCAATCGCTGTACGGCTTTTTGAAAGAGCAGCTCGGGCTGGACTTTCACCATGCCGGGGCGTGGCTGCGGCCGGTGATGGCCGACCCGACGCTGACCGACCGGCTGGATATTGAGTTGGGCAGCGCGGTGCTGTACATTGAGCAGGTAGATTACGATGTGAACGGGCAGCCGCTGGTGCTGGCCGATGAGTTCCACGTGGCGGAAGCCTTTAACTTTACCGTCTACCGGTCGCGGCTGGCGCCGGGGTAAGCGGAGGGCAGCATGCGCATCATCATGGGGAGCGATCATTACGGCTATCCGCTCAAGGAAGACTTGAAAAAATATTTGATCGAGTTGGGGCACGAGCCGGTGGATGTGGGCGCGCAGAGCGCCGAGGTGCCGGTGGACTACCCCGACGTGGCGGTGGATGTGGCCCGGCGGATTGCCCAGCACGACTTTGAGCGCGGGATTTTGATCTGCGGCACGGGCGCGGGCATGGCGATTGTGGCGAACAAGGTGGCGGGGGTGCGGGCGGTGTGCGCCCACGACCCGTATTCGGCCGAGCGGGCGCGCAAGAGCAATAACGCGCAGGTGATTACGATGGGCGCGCAGATTATCGGCACGGCCTTGGGGCGGCAGGTGCTGGACCACTGGCTGGCGTCGGAATACAGCGGCGGGCGCTCGGCCCCGAAGGTGGAGAAGATTGAGGCGCTGGACCGGCTGCCGCGCGCGGGCGTCAAGCCGTAGCAGCGGATGGGTAGCGGATGTAGCGGATTCAGTTGGGTTGGCTGACCGGCGACGGTTACGGCCGCAATGTTTTTAGACCAGCATCTTATTTGACGTATGCTGTCACCCAATCGGCGGCCTTCGCGCAGCCTAGCGTAGGGGCGTTCTAATGAACGCCCAGCGCTCGCTACTAATAGAACGATGTAGTTCAGCCAGGAAGCCGCTATAGGCTGAGTTGGAGTTCCGCCACACACCTAATTGAGCGGGGGCCTTTATTACCGATGGGCAACCATAGCAACAAATAAGCGGGGCCGGTCAATCAGATGACCGGCCCTGCTTTGTTTTGATAGTTGAACGAGGAGGTGACACTCAGCTTTATTGATTGATGCCAAGTTGAGCGCCACACCGTCAGTGGGCCGGCTCACCGCACGGTGGTGGCGTGAGA
>JAYUUW010000272.1:0-2875 GCA_043754665.1 Anaerolineales bacterium
TACGGCGAAGTCGACTTCAAGGAAGAAGATTTGCTCGGCCCGGCCACCCTCGCCAAGATGCAGTCGGGTGAGCTGGCGTTTGACGAAAGCGCCGCCGCCGCGGCCGCCGCCGCTGGTTCAGCCGATGGTGCGGCGCCGGCGGCCCAAGCGTAAAGGTAAGCGAATGGAAATTACTGCTGCTCAAGTTAAAGAACTCCGCGAATCCACCGGGGCGGGCGTGCTCGACTGCCGCAAGGCGCTGCAGGCCCACGACGGTGACTTCAACAAGGCTGTGGCCTTCCTGCGCGAGAAGGGCCTGACCGCCGCCGCCAAGAAGGTCGGCCGCGATGCCAAAGACGGGCTCGTCGAGCTGTACTCGCACGGCGGTGGGCGCGTCGGTGTCATGGTCGAAGTCAACTGCGAGACCGACTTCGTCGCCCGCACCGAGCAATTCCGCACCTTCGCGCACGACCTGGCGCTGCACATCGCCGCCACCAACCCGCGCTATATGGACGTGACCGATGTGCCGGCCGACGTGCTCGAGAGCGAGAAGTCCATCGCCCGCAACCGCGCCCTGCAAGAAGGCAAGCCGGAGAAGATCCTCGACAAGATCGTGGACGGCCGCATCGAAAAGTTTTACCAGGAGGTCTGCTTGCTCAAGCAGCCCTTCGTCAAAGACGAGTCGGTCACCATCACCGACCTGCTGAAGGCCACCATCTCCCTCATCGGCGAGAACATCATCATTCGCCGTTTTGCGCGCTGGGAACTGGGCGAGGCCGCCTAACACCTGCCCCACCGGGTGACTGCCAGCCGGCAGTCACCCGGTTTTTATGTCCCGCGCCGGCCGCTGGGCCGCGCCCGTCCGCATGGCGCCACGTTCAAGCGAGGAACCCAACCTTATGGCCACCGGAAAATATCGTCGGATCTTGCTCAAGCTGGGCGGCGAGGCGCTGGCGGCGCAGGAAGGCGGCCACGGCATTGACCCCAGCCGGGCCGAAGAAATCGCCGCCAAGGTCAAGACGGTATTGGATATGGGCACCCAGGTGGCCCTGGTCATCGGCGGCGGCAACTTGTGGCGCGGCCGCGAAGGCCTCGAGCACGGCATGGAGCGCGCCACCGCCGACTACATCGGCATGATCGGCACGGTCATGAACGCCCTGGCCCTGCAAGACGCCCTGGAGCGCAGCGGCACCGTCACCCGCGCCATGACCGCGCTGGAAATGCGCGCCGTGGCCGAGCCCTACATCCGCCGCCGCGCCATCCGCCACCTGGAAAAGGGGCGCGTGGTCATCTTCGCCGCCGGCACTGGCAACCCCTACTTCACCACCGACAGCGCCGCCGCCCTGCGCGCCATGGAAATCGACGCCGACATCGTCATCAAGGCCACCAAAGTCGATGGCGTGTACGACGCCGACCCCAAAACTAACCCCACCGCCAAAAAGTTTGAGACCCTCACCTACATTGAGGCCCTCAACCGCCGCCTCAAGGTGCTCGACAGCACCGCCATCAGCCTGTGCATGGACAACAACCTGCCCATTTTGGTCCTGAATTTGTGGAACGACAACGACCTGCAGAAAGCCATTTTGGGCGAGCCGGTCGGCACCATGATTACCCGCTAGCACAGCGGTTTCCTGATTGACGCAGGCCGTCACCCAACGGCCAGCCTGCGCGCTGCCTTGCGTAGGGGCGTTTTAATAAACGCCCGAGCGCTTGCTATCAATCGAACGCTGGACATGCACCCGGAACCCGCGCTGGCCGCTGCACTGGGCGTATTTCACGTTGGGGGCAGTCCCTGGCTGAGACAGCCAGCCGCGGTCTCCCATGCGCTGGATTTGTCATTCCGAACCCGGCCTCAGGTCAGCAGCCCAACCGCTGCCTTCGGGCCGGTGAGGAATCTCGGCCGAGACCAAAACGAACGCGCCTCGCCCCTAAACTGAAATGCGCTCCGCTGCACTTGGGTGCTTGCGTGTCCTGCCGGGGGCGAGTATGCTTAAGAGGCTTTCCACCGACCCACGCCGCCGGCGGGTGCCGGCCTAGCGGCCCCCTGGGTCGCTCCCCGGCCGGTGCGTAGCGGCAGCGGTGGCCCCCGGCGGGCTGCCGGCCGCGCCGTTTCAAGGACGCTCAGCATGATAAAAGATGCTCTGACCGAAGCTGAAGACCGCATGAAGGGCGCCATCACCGCGCTCACCAACGACCTCTCGGCCGTGCGCACCGGCCGCGCCTCCCCCGCCCTCATCGAGCGGCTGGAGGTTGAGTACTACGGGTCGCCCACGCCGCTCCAACAGTTGGCCACCATTTCGGCCCCCGAGCCGCGCCTGCTCACCATCAAGCCCTACGACCTGGCCTCGCTCAAGGACATCGAGCGCGCCATCCTGGCCTCCGACCTCGGCCTCACCCCCAACAACGACGGCAAGATGATCCGCCTGGGCATCCCGGCCCTGAACGAGGAGCGCCGCAAGCAGCTCACCAAGGTGGTGGGTCACCGCCTGGAAGACGCCCGCGTCGCCGTCCGCAACATCCGCCGCGGCGTGCACGACGACCTGCGGGAGTTTGAAAAAGAGAAGATGATCTCCGAAGACGACCTGGAGCGCGGCGAAAACGAGCTTCAAAAACTCACCGACCGCTACGTCGAACGCATTGCCGACCTCGGCAGCCGCAAAGAAGCCGAGATCATGGAAATCTAATGGACCCCCTGAAAGTTCCGACTCATGTCGCCATCATCATGGATGGCAACGGGCGCTGGGCGCTGAGCAAAGGCCTGCCGCGGCTGGCGGGGCATCGGGCCGGCGTCGAGAACCTGCGGCGCATCATCACCGCCTGCGTTGAGTTCGGCGTCAAATACTTCACCATCTACGCCTTCTCCACCGAAAACTGGGGCCGCCCGCGCGAAGAAGTC
>JAYUUW010000273.1:0-4312 GCA_043754665.1 Anaerolineales bacterium
ACCGCCATTCGCTCGGCGGCCAACCAGGTAAGCCGCCTGCTGGCGCGCTCCTATGCCTGCCAATGCTTGAGCGACTCACAGGAAAGCGCCGACCCCGAAGCGCTGATGGACGATCTGTTGAACGTTCTCAGCCAGGCGGCCTAGCCCAGGAGTCTGCGCCATGTCAGTGTATGCCAAGGAAACAGTCGCGGTCTGGCAAGCCGGCACGGCCTTTGCCGTGACCGCCGGCTCGGGCCACACGCTGATTACCGACGGCGCGGCGCAAGCGGGCCAAAGCCCCATGGAGCTGATCCTCGCGGGGCTGGCCGGCTGCACCGGCGCCGATGTGATCGACATTCTGCGCAAGAAACGCCAGGACGTGACCAACCTGGAAATTCAGGTGCACGCCGACCGCTGCGTAGAGCATCCGCGCGTGTACACCGAGGTCGAGATCGTCTTTATCGTCACCGGGCGCCAGATCGACCCCGAGGCCGTGCGCCGGGCGGTCGAATTGTCTGAGAACAAGTATTGTTCGGTTTCGGCCATGCTGCGCCACACCGCGCAGTTGGTCTGCCGCTACGAGATCCGCGAAGCTGATCCCATCTCCGCCTAGGGCGGGGGTGTTGGTTTGGTCCGATAAGGAGGACTGTATCTGATGGCTGCCCCTATTCACGTAACCGATGCTGAGTTTGAGGCCACCGTGCTTAAGTCGGCGGTGCCGGTGATTGTCGACTTCTGGGCGCCCTGGTGCGGTCCGTGCCGCCAGGTGGCCCCCAGCCTCGAGAAGATCGCCGAAGAGTACGACGGCCGGCTGATCGTCGCTAAGGTGAACACCGACGAAGACCCGCAGTGGTCGCAGGCCTACGAAGTCAGCGGCATCCCGACCCTGCTGTTCGTCGCCGGCGGCAAGATCGTCCACCGCCAGGTGGGCGCCGCGCCGCTGGGCTACCTCAAGCGCATCGTCGACACGTTCCTCGAGACCGTGGGCGAGGCGACCCCCGGCACCAGCCCGGCCGCCGCGTAACCTGCGCCAGTTGTTGCCCAAAATAAAACCGCCCCGCCGAGACACTCGGCGGGGCGGTTTTTGTTGTTGTCCTAAACCAGCGGCTAGTTGGTGCGGTCCGGCGGCTTGTTGCCATTCGCCGGCTCAGCGCCCGACACCGCGCCTTCCACCCGCCGCAGCCCGCGTCGCACGGCTGAGCGCACCTTCGACAGCCGGTAGATCGCCTGGCGGCTAAAGCGGCGCCAGGGCGAGACTTCGGGTTTGGCCGTGACGTTCCACTGCACCACGGCCGCCCCCCAGGTCAGCCCGGCGCCGAAGCCGATGAGCACCAGGTGGTCGTTGGGGCGCACGCGCCCGGCCGCCACCGCCTCGCACACCGCCATGGGGATGGAGGCGGCCGAGGTGTTGCCGTAACGGTCCATATTCACGACGAAGCGGTCTTCGGGCAGGTTGAGCGCCCGCGCCGCCGAATCGATGATGCGGCGGTTGGCCTGGTGCGGCACGATCAGGGCGATGTCGTCCAGGGTCAGGCCGGCGTCGGCCACCACTTCGCGCGTGGCCGACGCCATAATGCGCGTGGCGAAGCGGTAGACCTCTTTGCCGTCCATCTCAATAAAGTGCTTGTTGTCGCGCACGGTGTCGAATGAGGTGGGGTGGCGGCTGCCGCCGGCTGGGATGATCAGCGCGTCGGCGCCAGAGCCGTCGGCGCGCAGCAGGCTGGACAACACCCCGCCGGGCACCTCGCTGGCCTGCACCACAAAGGCGCCCGCGCCGTCGGCAAACAGAATGCAGGTGCCGCGGTCGTTCCAGTTGGTCACGCGCGAGAGCGTTTCGGCGCCGATGACCAGCACGTTGGTGTGCATGCCCGCCCGAATGCCGTTGGCGGCCATGGCCAGCGCATAGACAAAGCCCGAGCAGGCGGCGGAGAGGTCGAACGCCCCGGCGTTGGTGGCCCCCAGCGCGTCTTGCACCACGCAGGCCGTGGCCGGCATGATGTATTCCGGGGTCGAGGTGGCGACGATGATTAGGTCGATCTGGCGGGGCGAGAGGTCGGCGCATTCCAGTGCGGCGCGGGCGGCGTCAATCGAGAGCGAGGCGGTCGTTTCGCGTCCGGCGATGCGGCGCTCTTTGATGCCGGTGTGGCTGACAATCCACTCGTCGGTGGTATCAACCGTCCGGGCTAACTCGGCATTGGTCAGCACCCGCTCGGGCACTGCCATGCCCCAGCCCGTCACGTGAGCATACCGCTCCATATAACAACGTCCTTTCGCCGCTGACCCGTCCGAGCGCCGGGCCGAGCGTTAGTGGCCGTTGGCCGAATAGTTGCCCACGATCACGCAGGCATTATGCCCACCAAACCCAAAGGAGTTCGACATGGCCCGCTGAATCTGTTTGCGCCGCGCTTCATTCGGCACGTAATCCAGGTCGCAATCCGGGTCAGGAGTTTCATAGTTGATCGTGGGCGGCAAAATGCCGTCGGCCAACGCCTTGAGGCAGAACACCACTTCCAGCGCGCCGGCCGCGCCCAGCAGGTGGCCGGTCATCGACTTGGTCGAGCTGATGGCCAGATCGTAGGCGGCCTCGCCAAACACGGTCTTCACGGCGGCCGTCTCGCTCTTGTCGTTAAGCTGGGTGCTGGTGCCGTGGGCGTTCAGGTAGCCAATGTCTTGCGGGCGCAGGTGGGCCTGTTCCAGCGCCAGCCGCATACACGCCACTGCGCCGGCGCCGTTTTCCAGCGGGGCCGACACATGGTAGGCGTCGTTGGTGATGCCGTAGCCCAACACCTCGCCGTAGATCGTCGCGCCGCGCGCCAGGGCGTGGGCTTCGCTTTCGAGCACCACCACGCCCGCGCCTTCGCCGGCCACAAAGCCGTCGCGGTCCTTATCGAACGGGCGCGAGGCCCGCTGAGGGTCGTCATTGCGGGTGGAGACAGCGTTCATGCTGTTGAAACCGGCCAGCGCCACGGGCAAAATCGCCGCTTCGGCCCCGCCGGCCACCATCACATCGGCCGCGCCGCGCCGGATGACCTCCGCCGCTTCGCCGATGGCGTTGGTGCCGGTGGCGCAGGCGGAAGACAGGCCCAGGTTCGGGCCGCGCAGGCCAAAGGTGATGGCCACCTGGCCGCCGGCCGCGTCGGGCAGCATCATGGGCACCAGGAAGGGGCTTACGCGGCGCGGACCACGGGTGCGGTAGACCTCCGCTTCGGCCAGCAGCGTGCCCACGCCGCCGATGCCGGTGCCAATGAAGGCCCCCACGCGCTCGCGGTTGCCCTCGTTGACGGTCAAGGCCGCCTGCGCCAGCGCCTCGGCCGTGGCCGCGATGGCAAACTGGGTGTAGCGGTCCATGCGGCGGGCTTCTTTGCGCCCAAACTTCTCGCCCGGGTCGAAGCCTTTGACCTCCGCCGCGAAGCGCGTTTCGTGCTCGCTGGCGTCGAACAGCGTTATCGGTCCGACCCCCGATTGCCCGGCGAGCGCGGCGGCCCAGGAGGCGGCCACATCGTTGCCGAGGGGACTAACACAACCCATGCCTGTAATGACAATGCGTGTATTCATAGGGTATCTGTGGGTTTTTTGGGTGAGCAGACCACCTTGGAGGCAGCCTGACAATGGCCGTTCGCGGAGTATAACACATCCAACTTTGATTCGATGCGCACCCCGCGCCAATTGGTGCGGCGGCCGGCTGGCGAGTCAAAATATGTTAAAATCTCAGTGGATTGGACTGAACGCGCCGCCAGTCAGCTGCGGCGCTTGTTAGGAGCTCACACGGCTTGATTCTAGTGACGGGCGCTACTGGCTTTGTGGGCCGGTCACTTCTGCCGCGCCTGGCGGAAGGCGGCCATGCCGTCCGGGTGCTGCTGCGGCCCTCCCGCGAGACGCCGCGCCTGCCGAAAGGCGTGCCGGTGCAGGTGTCGCTGGCCCACCTGGACGACGAGCGCAGCCTGCGCGCCGCCATGGCCGGGGTGGATACCGTCATCCACCTGGTGGGGGCCGAGTGGCGCGGACCGGAGGCTGACATGCTGGTGGTCGACGCGGGCGGCACGCGCCGCATCGCCGAGGCGGCGGCGGCGGCTGGGGTGGGGCGGATGATCTACCTCTCACACCTGGGCGCCGACCGGGCCTCAGGTTACCCGGTGCTCAAGGCCAAGGGCATCGCCGAGGAGTTTATCCGGCAGAGCGGCGTGCCGTACACCATTCTGCGCTCGGCCATGCTGTTTGGGCCGGATGATATGTTTGTGAACGTGCTGGCGGCCCTGCTCAAGCTGGGGCCGGGGTTCTTCCTCCTCCCCGGCGACGGGCGCACGGCGCTCCAGCCGCTGTGGGTGGAAGACCT
>JAYUUW010000274.1:0-3373 GCA_043754665.1 Anaerolineales bacterium
TACAATTCCCGCGCGCCCGTGCGCTGGTCTGCCGGCAGCAGAAACAGAAACGAGCGCACCAGGCGCTCGCGGTCGAGGGTCCAATAGAAGGCTAGCAGCAGGACCGCCACGATTAGAAACAGGCCATCCCCGATGAGCCCGAGATAGTCCAGCGCCTGGGTGGCGGCGGCCGCTGTTTCGAGGCCGGCGCCATCGGCGGGCGACAAGGACAAGGCGGTGGGCAGCCCCAACGCCAGCCGGCGAATTAGGCGGCTAGGCGAGGATTGCAGCCCGTTGACCAGGGCCAGGTATTGCGCGCCGACCTCGCCGGCCAGGCGGGTGCCCTGCTCGGCCACGAGCGGCACCAACACCCAGGCCGCGCCGACCACCACGGCCAACAGCCCCAAGTAAATGGCCACTACCCCCAGCGCCCGCGGCACCCGCCGCTGATGCAGCCAGTCGACCGCCGGCGCAATGGCGGTGCTGAGCACGATGGCGACAAACAGGCCGAACAGCGCGATGCGGTTGGCGTAGAGCAGCCAGAAGCCCAGCCCAACTGCGATGACCACGAACGTCGCCTGCACGACCTGCCGGCCGGTCCAGCGCGGCAGGGGGTCGGTAAGGTTGGCCGGCGGAACTGCCATTTGAAAATTCCTAATCCGAAAGGGCGCCACCGGCGGTGGGGCGGGCGCCCATTTCCTTGTTATGCCAGTTGGCGGCGGTGGGCGGCCCAGCTAGCCCGCTGGCCAGTTGGCCTTAGCTAAGCGCTGCGCGGGCGGTCAGTAATCCGACGGCCCGGTGCGGCCGGCCGGCATGCGGGCGGGGTCGCCTTGCTGCCAGGTTTCTTGCGCCGTGCGCTTGACAGCCTCGGCGGTGCGCGTGACGCGTTCAACTTTTTCGACCAACACGGCCTTGCTGCGGGCCTGCACGGCCTCGGCTTTAGCGCGCGCCTCGTCGGCCGTCTCCAGCGCCCGCGCGCGCAGGGCTTGGCCGCGAACACGCAGCTTATTGCGCGTGGCCTCCCCCGATAGCGGGGCGATCAATAGGCCCAGCGAGGCGCCGACCAGGCTGCCAAACATTAAACCGGATAATAGTCGTCGTCCATACAGATGAGCCATGGGCATGTCTCCTGGTGAGTGTGAAAAGGAAGGCCGGCCGTGCGGCCTACGACCGGCGGGGGCCCAGCCGATGATACACCGCTGCGCCGACCACCGCCGCTGCGGCCACCAGGGCTAATGCCGGCACGAGCGCCCGACCCGGCCGGGGAGAAACGGGGAGCGCGGCGGGGGCAGGCGCACTCAGTTCGGCCGAGCGCTGCCGGCGGACCCACAGCCCCATGGCCCCGTCTACTAACCCCGGAAAGTGGCGATTGAAGAATACGGCCACCTCATACGCGCGGCCCAAGAACACCGACCGCCGGGGGTGCTGCACCAGCCGCACCAACGCTTGCGCCACCTGCTCTTTGCTGACGCGGCCAATCGCTACCGAGTTGTATTGCACGCCGCCATTGGCACCCGCCTGCTGGTTAAATTCAGTGTGCGGCACGCCGGAGGGATGCACGCGGCTGACGTGAATGCCCCACGGGCGCAACTCGCGGCGCAGGCCATCGCTAAAGCCTTCGATCGCATACTTGGTGCTGGCGTAAATGGTCATGGGCGGCACCGCAATGCGGCTGGCATAGGAGGCCATGTTGATGATGTGACCGGCCCGGCGGCGCTGCATGGGCGGCACCACCTGGCGCGTCAGTTCGGCAGTGCCAATGACGTTCACCTGGAACTGATTGCTAAGGTCATCGGCCGATAGTTCTTCCAGCCAGTTGTAGCGGCCCCAGCCAGCGATGTTCGCCAGTACATCAATGTGCCCGAAGTGGGTAAGGGTCGTTTCTACCAGCCGGGCGATCTGCGCCCGCTCCAACAAGTCGGTCGGCACCGCCAGCGCGACCCCGCCGGCGGCTGCAATTTCGGCGGCCAGCTTCTCCAACCGCTCTACGCGGCGGGCGGCCAGCACCACCCGCGCCCCGGCTTGGGCAAAGGCCCGCGCCGCCGCCTCGCCAATGCCGGCGGAGGCCCCCGTGACTATGACCACTTTGCCCGCGATGCCCGGCCGCAATTTTAGGATCATCCGCGCTCCTGATCAACCTGTTACCCCTCCGGCCGCAAAGAAAACGCTGGGGCACGGCCGCGTGCCCCAGCGTGAGGATGGACCTGCGGCGGCCGGTCCGGTGGCGTCACCTGAGGGCTAGGTGGTCGCCCCAATGGATGACGAGTAAACGGCCCGTTCGGGCGGGCGCGGGGAAACCGGCCGCGCCCGCGTGTCGGGGGTGGCCCACAACCCGGCCAGGCGCGACACATGCACGGCGTCGCGCCGGCTGTTGACGTTCAGCTTGCGCAGGATGTTGTGGACGTGGTTCTTGACCGTGCCCAGCTCAATTACCAGCGCGCCGGCAATCTCTTGGTTGGTGAGGCCTTGTTGTACCAGCGTGAGCACCTCACGCTCGCGGCGGGTGAGCAGCTGCGGCGCCGTCAGGTCTGACCCGCCCGCCGGCTCCAAGCCCACCCACTCAGCCACATAGGACCGCAGGGCCGCCACAATGGGCGGAGCGGCCAGGGTATCGTTCTGATAGGCGGCGCGCAGGCCGGCCAGCAAGTCGGCCAGCGAACTGTCGCGCAGCAAGTAGCCCGCCACGCCCGCCTCTACGTATTGCAGAATGGTGTGCTGGCTGCGCGGGAGGCCCATGACCACGATCTTGACGCGCGGGTCCATTTTGCGAATCGCCCGGATCACATGGGCCGAGCCGTCACCGCTCAGGGTGGTGTTGACCAGCGCCAGGTCACACGCGCGCAGGCCCGGCAGCGCCTGTTCGAGGCTGGTGGCGCAGCCGATCACTTCCATATCGGGCTCCCCCCGCAGCGCTGCGGCAATTGTTTCACACACCGCTCGGACTTCCTCGACGACTAAGATGCGAATCATGGGCAATCTCCTATATCGCGTAATACCCATTAGCATACGGGTCAGGGGCCAGGGTCACTATCGGCGGCGGCTTGATTCCTCTGTAGGACGGCGATTGAAAGCCTGTCAGATTTGTCCTACACCGGCCGCCGGCTCCCTTAACGTTCGAGTGCCAGCCACCGCGAGTCTTTGGGACTACCGGCGTCTGGCACTCGAACCGTGAGGGGGGGAGGGGGACGCTCGACCGGCTAGGGACGGTCAAGCAGGGAGGGCTAGGCCATATGCGCGGCATCCGGCCCTGGCTGATTCTCACAGCCGTGACCAAAAACCTTGCGCCCAGCAGCAGCCCGCGCACGGCCAATGGCCCGAAAGCCATTCAACCCGCGCCGGCCGATGCCTAGCAGTGGGGTATGCACCCGGCGGACGTAACGAACACCGTCCACTG
>JAYUUW010000275.1:0-7676 GCA_043754665.1 Anaerolineales bacterium
TGAAACGTGGCCGGCGTCGCCAGCACGCCCACCACACCGGTGCGCGTCACCTCCACGGCGGGCTTCACCGCCGGCTCCATGCCCACCACGCGCACCCCCGCGAACTCCGGCGCGGCCCGCAGCGCCGCCAGCGCGGCGGCCGAGGCCGTGTGGCAGGCCACCACGACCACCGGCGCGCCTTGCGCCTGCAAGAAGCGGGTGATGCCTTCGGCAAAGCCGCGCACCTCGGCCAACGGCCGCGCCCCGTAGGGCACATGGGCCTGGTCGGCCACGTAGGTCACGCGCACCGTCGGCAGCGCCCGGCGCACCTCGCGCAGCACGCTCAGGCCGCCCAAGCCTGAATCAAAAACCCCCAGGACGGGTGGCGGCCCGCCGCCCAGGCCGGAGTCAAAGACCCCTAAGACTGACATGGTGGGAGTTTAGGGCCGGCGCTCGGCCGCCGCGGCGACCAGGCGGGCAAACAGCGCGCGCATGGCGGGCTGGGCTTGCAGGTTCTCGGGGTGCCACTGCACCGCCAGCGCGAACGGGTGGTGCGGGCTTTCCACCGCCTCGATCACGCCGTCCGGCGCGCGCCCGGCCACCATGAGGCTGGGGGCCACCGTGCGCATGGCCTGGTGGTGGCGGCTGTTGACTTCCAAGATCGGCTCCCCCACCACCCGCGCCAGCAGCGAGTCTTCTTCTACCTGCACGTTGTGGGCCGGGTAGTCCAGCGGGTAATCGGGGTAGCGAAAGTAGTGCGCGTCGGCGCCGGGCACCTCGGTCGGCAAATCCTGCACCAGGTCGCCGCCCGCCGCCACGTTCAGCACTTGCAGCCCCCGGCAGATGCCCAGCAGCGGCTTGTCGTCGGCCAGCGCCTGACGCGCCAGCCATATCTCGGCCCGGTCGCGGTCCAGGTCAATGCCGTTGGTCGTCGGGTGCTTGGATGCGGCATACAGCGCCGGCTCAATGTCGCCGCCGCCCGGCAGCACCAACCCGGCCAGGTGGCCGTACAGCTCGGCCAGGTCGTCGTCCTGCACCGCCAGCGGGATCATCACCGGCAGCCCGCCGACGGCCAGCACCGCGTCCATATAGCCGTGCAGTTCGCCCTGCACGCGCTGGTTGGGCCGCGTGACCGAGGACGACCAGCGCTGCGTGGTAATGCCGATCAGAGGTTTGGGCATAGGGTCTTATGAAAACAAAACCGGCGCAGGCGGGGGCCGTCTGCGCCGGATAGGGCAACTGGGGCGGGGCGGCCGTCGTTAGACGGTGGCGCGGCGCTTTTCCTTCAGGCGGGCGGCCTTGCCGCGCAGATCGCGCAGGTAGTAGAGCTGGGCGCGGCGCACCTTGGCGCTGCGGAAGATTTCGACCTTTTCGATGCGGGGCGAGCGCAACAGGAACGTGCGCTCGACGCCGATGCCGTGCGAGGCCAAGCGCCGCACGGTGAAGTTGGCATCGTTGCCGCCCTTGCGCATGCGGATGATGGTGCCTTTGAATTCCTGCACGCGTTCTTTGTTGCCTTCCACGATGCGCACGTGCACACTGACGCTGTCACCCGGCTTCATCTCGGGGATTTTCGTATTAATGGGGGCCGCAACAGCCTTGATTAAGTCGGGCATGGTCGTAATTCCTATTAGGTCTGAGCAAAGTTCGGCCGCCCCAAACCGCAGGGCGGCAAGCGGGCTAGATTATAACAGCCTTCTATATTGCCCTCAAGGGCGAAGATTCTAGCCCGCCCAACCGAAGCGCCGCGCCGCCAGCAGCACCGCCACCAGGCTCTTGGCGTCGCGCAATTCGCCGCTCGTCACCTTGGCCAGCACCTCGGCCGCCGGCACCTTCGCCAGTTCGATCACTTCATCCTCGTCCTGCGGCAGGCTGGCGGGCGTCAGCCCGGTCGCCAGGAACACGTGCATCAGCTCGGTGCTATAGCCCGGCGCCAGGTAGAACGTGGCGATCTCTTCCAGCGTCTCTGCCCGCATGCCGATCTCTTCTTGCAGCTCGCGCTGGGCGGCGACGGCCGGGTCTTCATTGCCGTCGAGCGTCCCCGCCGGCAGTTCCAAGAGGGTCTGCTTGGCCGGGTGGCGATACTGCCGGATGAACCACACGTTCCCCTCGGCATCCACCGGCAGGATGGTCACGGCATCGGGGTGCGCCACGATGTTGAGGGTGGTGATGAGGCCGGGCTTCAGCTCGACCTCATCCTGCCGCAGTTGGAAGGCCGTGCTCCAGAAGCGAACGGTAGACGTGCGGGCTTTCTTTGACATGGGACCTCTTTAATGGACCGGGGCGCAGCCATAACAGTAGGCTGCGCCCCGGTGCGGGCGGGTGGGTGAACCGGCGGCTTACGGGTAGACCAGCGTTTGGCCGGGGTAGATGGTATAGGGGTAGACGATGTTGTTCGCGGCGGCCAACTGCTCAATGGTCAGGCCGCAGGCATAGGCCAGCCGGAACAAATTGTCGCCGGTAATGACCGTGTGCGTGCCGGTGCAGGTGGCCGTGGGCGGGCTGGGGTTGCCCCCGGTGGGCGTGGCGCCCGTGTCAGCGCCGGGGACCGGCATGTTCAGCAGTTGGCCGGGCTTGAGCGCGTTCGGGTTAATGCCGGGGTTCGCGGCCGTCAGCGCCGCCACCGACACGCCGCAGGTGCGCGAGATCTTATACAGCCAGTCGCCCTGCTGCACGGTGTACGGGTTGGGGCAGGGCACTCCGGCCGGCGGCGCGATGGTGGGCGTGGCCCCGACCGGCGGCGCAACGGTGGCGCTGGGCAGCACTTCGGGCACCGGCGTCGCCTGCCCATCCACGGGCGGCAGCGTGGCGGTTGGGGTCACCTGGTCGGTTTCGCCGCCGCCGCCCGCGCCCGAGAGCGCCACGGCGGTTTGGGTCAGCTGCGCCGCCACTTCAGTGCCGATGGCGGCCATGGTGGCATTCTCGCCGCCGGGGCCGCTGTCGATGGGCGTGCCTTCCCCCACACCGGTCGTGCTGGTGGGCGGCAGGTTCGTGGGGTTGGCCGAGCGGGTACACGCTGCCAGCAGCAGCCCGGCACAGACCAAGGCTGTGAGCGCGATGTGCGGCCGACGCGCTGTTATGGGTTTCAGCATGTAACCCTCCTGTGAGTGAGACGCAGCCGATGACTAAATATACGCCTGGCGGCGTGGAAGGTTCCGCCCGACTGTACCAATCCACCGCTGCCAATTTAGCACAAGCGTTATAGCCCGTCAAATCTCCGGCGGATTTTCGGGCGCATTTCTGGCGGTGGTGGGGGCCGTTAGTTCGCCCGCAGAATGTGGGTGAGGATGGTCGCGCCGCTGCCACCGATGTTCTGGGCCATGCCCACGCGCGGCTGGTTGGGCACTTGGGCTGCCCCGGCCTCGCCCCGCAGTTGCTGCACCACCTCCAGCACCTGGTAGACGCCGGTGGCCCCCACCGGATGGCCGCGCGCCTTCAGCCCGCCGCCGGTCGCCAGCGGCACCCGGCCCGCCAGCCCGATCTGGTTATCCAGCCCCAGGCGCGGGCCTTGGCCGCGCTCGGCGAAGCCGCAGGCCTCCAGCGACAGCGCCGCCATAATCGAGAAGGCGTCGTGCAGCTCGAACACCTGAATGTCGGCCGGGCCGACGCCGGCCTGGGCATAGGCCCGCCGCGCGCTCTCGTACCCGGCCGACAGCCACAGCGGGTCGTGCCGGTCGTGCACCGCCAGTGAGTCGGTCGCCGCGGCCGAGCCGGCAATTTTAATCACCGGGCGGCCGTTGGCGGTCACCTGGTCGGCCGGCACCAGCAGCAGCGCCGCCGCGCCATCGCCGATGGGCGAGGCATCGAGCAAATTGATCGGGTCGGCCACCATCCGGGCGCGGTAATAGTCTTTGGCGGTGATGGCGTCGTGCAGGCGCGCGTTGGGGTTGTGCAGCGCGTTGGCGTGCGCGTTGATCGAGAACGGCGCGAAGTCGTTATGCAGCCAGCCGTACTCATGCAGGTAGCGCCGCATCACCAGCGCGTTGATGGCCACGAACGACAGGCCCATGGCCGCTTCCCAATCGGCGTCGGCGGCGGTGGCCAGCGCGGCCGTGGTCTGTGACCCCACCGTCTCGGTCATCTTCTCCACGCCGACTACCAGCGCGCTTTCCATTGCGCCGGAGCCCACGGCCAGCAGCCCGGCCCGCAGCGCCGCCCCGCCCGAGCCGCAGGCCGCCTCGATCTTCACCGCTTCCACGCCACGCAGCCCCACCCAATCGCTGATCAGCGCGCCCAAATTCTCCTGCCGGTTGAGCGGGCCGGAGAGCATGTTGCCGATGAACAGGCCGTCCACCCGGTCGCGCCCGGCGTCGGCCAGGGCGGCAAACACCGCCTCGCCCGCCAACACCCGCAGCGACTTTTCCCAGTGCTCGGCAATGGGCGTCTGGCCCAGTCCGAGAATTGCTACCTCACGCATAACCGTCCGCCTCCACAGCCATATGTGCGAACCGAGTTCGCCGTTTCAGTCGCTGCCCCATCCCCTTAGCTCAGACAGTCAGCCGCCCCAACCTTCCCCTCTGACTTGTCATTTCGAAGCCTGCATGGCGCTGCGCGCCAGTCCCCTTCGCTCATACAGCCGCCGGCCGCCACCCGTCCGCCGGATTTGTCATTCCGAAGCCGGCCTCAGGTCGTTGGTCTAGGTATTGCCTTTGGGCCGGTGAGGAATCTCGGCCCCGACCTATCCGGCCCTGCGACCGGCCGCGCCGCGCCTGACGTGTTCTGAGCAAGCCGGCCTTAGGTCGTTGGTCTTGGCATTGCCTTTGGGCCGGTGACGCGAAGCGTCTCAGCCCCGACCTATCCGGCCCTTCGCCGCTCTGCTCGCGCCAAGTTCTGAACAATGTGGCTGTCCGCGTTGTCCGCCACCTCGTATTCTAATTCTACCGCCTCTCAGGACCTATCAGCTAGCTGAATGGTCGCTCTCAGCTTGGCAATCGCCCGAAAATAGCGGCAAAACCGGCCAGCGCTCAATGCTTCAGCGGCTGGAATCCGCGCCCCAGCACTTCACGCGCCGGCGAGACGATCACAAACGCGTTGGGGTCCTCGGCGTTGACGATGGCCTTCAATTGGTTCATTTCGGTCACGGTGACGGCCACCATCAGCACATCCCGGTCCTGCTGGGTGTACATGCCGCGCCCGTGCAGCGCCGTGACGCCTCGCCGCAGGTCTTTGAGAATGCGGTCGGCCACTGCTTGCGGCTTGGTGGCGATGATGAAGGCCAGCAGTTGCTGCCGGCGGCGCACATACGCGCCCACGCCGCCGGCGCGCCCCGGCGCGGCCTTGTTGGCGGCGGCCCCGGCTTCGGCCGGCTTGTTGGCGGCGGCCCCACGCTGGTCGTGCGTTTCCATGGCCTGCCACAGCCCGCTCAGCACCGGGAACTCGCCGAACTTGGGCAGCACCTCGCCGCTGGCCTGCGTCAGCCCGGCCGTGCCCAGGCCGATGGCCAGCAGCAGGCCGTTGTAGATCAGCCCCGCCGTCAGCACCACCCACCCCGGGATCGGGCCGAGCGCCGAGTGCGCCATGAACTCGGCCCAGCTCGTGGCCGGCACCGGGTGCAGATAGCTCTTAAGCACCCAGGCCAGCCCCAGAATCACGTAGATCCACACGAAGTTGCGCCGGAAGCGCCGCCCGAACGCCTCCCACATGCTCACCGGGAATTCGGGGTTCAGCAGCGTCTCGGCCAGGCTCTCGGCCCACTCCGGGCTGGGCGCGAAGGGCGGCACCAGCATGGCGGCGAAGAAGTCGGTCTCCATCAGCCGCACGCGCCGGCTCCACAGCTCATAGTAGCGGTAGCGCCGCGCCTCGATCCACAGGAACAGCGTGACCAACAGCGTGTTGAGGATGATGACGCCGAAGTGGTGCGTGGGGTCCGACAGCGCAAACGAGATCGCCGCGCCGGTGGTGACGACGGCCCAGTTGGTGGTGTTGTCGAGCCGGGTG
Source organism: Anaerolineales bacterium (assembly GCA_043754665.1). GTDB lineage: Bacteria > Chloroflexota > Anaerolineae > Anaerolineales > UBA6663 > JADZEK01. The sequence continues at coordinate 5,917 of JAYUUW010000275.1, forward strand.
CGCCAGGTGTTGCTGCGCTGGAGTTCGCCGCGATAGAAGTGCACCATCGCGGTCGTGAACTCGGCCGAGCGCAGCCCGTACCCGCGAAAGGTCCACACCGGCTCGGCCGGCGGCGGCGTGCCGGGGCCGGGCTTGGGAGCGTCGCCGTCCGTGGGCGGGTTAACCTCTGCCATCGTGCGCCTCCGATCTCTGCGTGGCGGGATTGTAGCAGAGTGCCACGAATGGACACGCATGCGAGAACGGCTGAGCACGAATTGTGTTGGCGAGGCCGCCCCTTGCGCCCAAGCGCCTGGCAATAGCTTACCCCCTGCCACTCCCCAACCCCATTCGTGTCAATTCGTCTGGCACCGCCCCTTAGCTTCCCATCCCCTTGACCATTGGCTCTACCCCTCCCCAACCTTCGCTAGCGCCCCAACCCCCGAATCCTCTCCTTCGTGCGAGTTCGTGGCTAACGCCCTTCCGCGTGCATTACAATGCCTGCCGTGTCTCGCCGAACGCAATTCTGGCTGTGTGTTCTCGTGCTGCTAGCAGCGGCCTGGGCGCGCGTCTATCGGCTGGACAGCCTCCCCCCCGGCTGGCGCGACGATGAGGTGGTCGAGACCACCGTCCACGCCCGCCTCGCGGCGCAGGGCCTCTACTTGTTCTTCCCGCAGGCCGAGGGCCACGAACCGCTGTATCACTATCTCAGCGCCGGCTGGATCGCCGCCGCCGGCAGCAGTCTGTTCAGCGTACGCCTGCTCTCGGCTTACCTCGGCCTGCTCAGCGTAGCCGCGCTCTACCGGCTGGCGCGGGCCTTGTTCGGCGGGCCGGTGGCGCTGCTGGCCGCCGCCGGGCTGGCGCTCTCGTTCTGGGGCCTCATGTACGCCCGCTTCAAGCTGCGCCAGGTCAGCGAGGTCGCGCCCATGCTGCTGGCCTTCCTCTTCTTATGGCTGGCTCTGCGGCCTAGGCAGACCGGTTCGCAGCAAAAGCGCGCCGCGCTGTGGGCCGGCCTGTGGCTGGCGATGACGCTCTATACCTACTTCGCGGCGCGGGCCGTGCCCGTCATCCTGGCCGCGTTCGCGCTGTACTTGCTGCTCGCCCACCGGCCGCTGTTCGTGGCGCGCTGGCGGGCGCTGGCCCTCACGGCGGCCGTGGCGGTGGCGCTGGCCGCGCCGCTGGCCCTGGCCATTGCCCGCACTCCTGGCGGCGAGGCCCGCCTGGCGGTGGTCGGGCAGCCGCTCCTCGCGCTCCTGCGCGGCGATGCCGGGCCGGCGATCCAGAACACCGCCGCCACGCTCGGCATGTTCGCCTTCACCGGCGACCCCGAGTTCCTCTACAATATTCCGGGCCGCGCCGTGTTCGGGTGGGGTGGGGCGCTCCTGTTCGCCGTGGGCGTCGGCCTGGCCCTCTGGCGCTGGCGCGACCCGCGCTATGCCTTCTGCTTGCTCTGGCTGGGCGGCGGGCTGGCCCCGGCCTTCGTCAGCGTCCCCGCCGCCAGCCTGGGCCACACCATCGCCGCCCAGCCGGTCTTCTATATCTTCCCCGCGCTGGCCGTCGCCGCCCTAGCGCACCTGCGCTCCTTCCAGCGTTGGCCGCGCTGGCTGCCCGCCGCCGCGCTGGCCGCGCTCTACCTTGGCGCGCTCGCCGTCCGCGACCTCGGCGACTACTTCGTCACCTGGCCCGCCCTGCCGATGGTGCGCTACCTTTACCGCGCCGAACTGCACGAGGCCGCCGCCGTGCTGCGCGCCCTGCCGCCGCATAGCAATTTAGCTGTCGCCTCG
>JAYUUW010000276.1:0-7993 GCA_043754665.1 Anaerolineales bacterium
TGGCCCACGCTGCCGGGGCCGCCGCGCCGGTTGGCGTCCAGCACATCCGCCACCAGTGATGGGTCTACGGCGGCGTTGATCGTCGTGGCCGCGCAGATCAGCCCGGTCGCCAGCACGCACTTGCGCGCCGCCAGATCGCAGATCGACTGGTTCGAGCCGTGCCCGTTCACAATCAGAATGTGCGTGAAGCCGTGCCGCGCCACCGAGATCGCCACCTGCGACACGTAGGCCAGGCACGTTTCCATGTCCACCGTGATCGTGCCGGGGAAGTCCATGTGGTGCTCGTCCAGCCCGAACGGGATGGTGGGCGTCACCAGCAGGTCGCCCGCCGCGCGCCGCCCACACTCTGACAGCACCGACTCCAGAATGTCGTTATCGGTCGAGAGCGGCAAGTGCAGGCCATGGTCTTCCACCGCGCCAAACGGAATCGCCACCACTGGCTGCGGCTGGCGGGCGATGGCCGCGCGCATGGCGGGCCAGCTTAGGCGGTCATAGCGCCACTCGGATGGTGTGGTCATACAGCCTCCTGGGGGAATGCTTGCGACTATAATAAACGCGACAAGTTTACCAGCCGGTGGGTCAAAACAGAAAGCGGACAAGGCAGCGCCATGGGTGGAGGGTGTTAGTGCGCGTGGGGCGGGTGTGGTTGACCGCCGTGCTGCTGGCCGGCAGCCTGGCCGGGCCGCCGAGCCTGGGGCCGCGCCCCGCGCTGGCCGCCCAGCCGCGCGCCACGCCTGACCCCTTGATCGAGAGCGCCCCCATCGGCACCGCCCTCACGGTCACCGTGGCGGTGGACCTGGGCGGGACGCCGCACGCACAAGCGCTGCTCTACGAAGCGCTGCCGGCCCCCATTGCCGCCGCCGACGGCCCACTGGCCCCACTGCGCGTCGCCTTACCCCCTAGCGACCAACCCCTCGAACCGGCCCTGGCCGCCGCCCTGCAAGCCGCCCCCGACGGCCGCGCCGACATGGTCATTTTTCTGGCGGACCAGGCTGACCTGAGCGCCGCCGCCGCCCTGCCCGACTGGAACGCGCGCGGCGCGGCGGTGGTCGCGGCCCTGCAAGAGCAGGCCGCCGCCGCACAGCCCGCCCTGTTGGCCGAGCTAACCGCCGCCGGCTATAGCCCCCGCGCCTACTGGATCGTCAACGCCCTCACCGTGCGGGGCGACGCCGCGCTGGCCCACTGGCTGGCGGCGCGGCCGGAAGTGGCCGTGGTGGCCGCCAACCACCTGCACGCCCTGGAAGCCGACCCGCCAACGCCATCGCTTGCCGCAGCCGGCGCGCCCGCCTGGGGCGTGGCCCAAATCGAAGCGCCCAGCGTGTGGGCCGAGTGGGGCGTGCGCGGCACGGGCATCGTGGTCGCCAACATCGACACCGGCGTGGCCGTCACCCACACCGCGCTGCTGCCCGCCTATCGCGGCTGGTCGCCCGGCGGCATGGTGGACGACTACAACTGGTTTGACGCGGCCGGCGAGCCGCCCGAACTCAGCCCGCGCGACGAGGCCGGGCACGGCAGCCACACCATGGGCACGATCATCGGCGGCGCGGCCGGCGGCTACAGCAGCCTGGGCGTCGCCCCCGGCGCGCACTGGATTGCGGCGCGGGCCTGCCTGGGCCTCTTTTGCAGCGACAGCGACCTGCTGGAAGCGGCCCAATGGATGCTCGCGCCCACCAACGCCGCCGGCCTCAACCCGCGCCCCGACCTGCGACCGCACATCATCAGCAACTCGTGGGGCAAGGGCGGCACCGACCCGTGGTACCTGGGTTATGTCACCGCCTGGAACGCGGCCGGTATCTTCTCGGTCTTCGCCAACGGCAACAGCGGCGCGCTCGACCACTGCGGCGCGGCTGGCGCACCCGCCAACTACGCGGCCAGCTATGCCGTGGGCGCGACCGACGCCAATGACGACATTGCCAACCTCTCCTCGCGCGGGCCGACGGCCGACGACCGCCTCAAGCCCGACCTGAGCGCCCCCGGCGTGAACGTGCCCTCCGCCTGGCCCGATGGCACCGTGAAGCGCCTCAACGGCACCTCCATGGCCGCGCCGCATGTGGCCGGCGTGGTGGCGCTGCTGTGGTCGGCCAACCCCACGCTCATCGGCGACATCGCCGCCACGCGTGCCCTGCTGAACAGCAGCGCCGTGCCGCGCCCCAGCGCCGAGTGCGGCGACGGCCCGACGCCCACCGTGCCCAACAATGTCTATGGCTGGGGCCGGGTCGATGCGCGCGCGGCGGTCGAGGCGGCGCGGGTGGACCTGCCCTGGCTGACGCTCCCGCCCACCGTCACCGTGCGCGCCGATGGCGTCGCCAAGTTCCAAATCGTGCTCGATGCCCGCCAGGTGAGCGCACCGGGGACGTACACGGCCCGCCTCCTCGTAGCGCAGAACGGCACGCTCACACCCGTCGCCGTGACCTTCAACGTGCTGCCCGCCGCCGGCACCGCGCTGCTCACCGGCACGCTGATCGACGCCTGGAACAGCCAGCCGGTCTACGGCCACGTGCAGGTGGCCGCCGGGCCGCAGCTCACCACCGACCTGGGCGGGCACTTCACGGCCACGCTGCCCTACGGCAGCTACGCCCTCACCGCCACCGCCTCCGGCCACTTCAGCGTCACGGCCAGCCAACCCATCACCGCCGACCTGAGCCTGGCGCTGGCGCTCGTGCCCGACCTGCCGCGCCTGTCGCTCGCCCCGCCGCCCATCAGCGCCACGCTGGCCTTCGCCGAACAGCAGAGCTTTGCCATCCCACTCACCAACCTTGGCACCCAGCCGCTCTCGGTAACCGTGAGCGTGCCGGCCGATGAGTGGCTGATTGAGGCCGCCGGCGACCCCGGCGCGGTGCTGTACGACCTGAGCGCCACCGAGCCGCTGAGTCTCTCCGACGACTACATCTACCCGCAGCCGCTGGCCTTGGGGTTTGGCATTCCGATCAATGGCGTTGTGGTGGGCCAGGTGTATCTCAGCTCGAACGGCTGGGTGAGCCTGAGCCAGGCCACCAACCCGGCCTCGGGCGCGGACTGCATTCCGACCGGCACACTGGCCCCCGGCACGCTGGCCGCCTTTTGGGCCGACCTGGACCCCGGCGCGGGCGGCGCGGTGCGCGCGGCGGCGGTGGATGCCGAGACTTACGTGGTGAGCTTTGAGGCGGTGCCGCTGTGGCAGGAAACCGGCGCACCGCCCGCGCCGACCTACACCTTCCAGATTGTGCTGCACGCCGATGGCGCGATTGAGTTCTTGTACGGCGCGATGGGGCCGCTGCCCGAGCGCTGGGGCGTGGGGCTGGCTTACGATCTGTTCCGGGGTACGCGCCTCGCCTGCCACAAAGCGCCCGCCGCGCTGGCCGGCACCGTGTGGCGGGTGCGCAACCAGCCGCTGCCGAGTTTGTGGCTGGCCCCTGACCCCGCCGCGCTCACCATCGCCCCCGGCGCGACTGCCACGCTCACGGCCCGCCTCACCGGCCAGGTCTACGCACCGTGGCACCCCGCGCCATTCATTGGCCAACTGCGGCTGACCACCAACGACCCGAACCTGCCGACAGTTGCCATCACCGCCACCGCCAGCATCGGCCCCGCGCCCTACGTGACCTTCTGGCCATTCATCGGCAAGCGGCGGTAGGCCAAAGGTTTTTCATCACACGCTCCCCCGCTCCCGCTGCCGCCGCGCCCGGTGCAGCGCCACACCCACCGCCACGAACGCCACCAGCGTCAGCAGCGACTGATGCCCCGGCGACACCAGCCAGTCGCTCCCCGGCGCTAGCCGCACAAAGCCCTGCACCACCAGCACATCGACGAGCGCGTTGCCCACCGTGTGCAGCAGCAGCGCCGGCCACAGCGAGTCGGTCAGCAGCCGCAGTTCGCCATACACAATCGACGCGCCCGCCAGGCTGATGATCGCCATCGGCACGAACGTCGCCATGCTCTGCGTCGTCGTAGCCGCCACCACCGACCGGTCGAGCATGAACAGCAGATACGGAATGTGCCACGCGCCCCAAATCACGCCGACGATGATGTGGCCCAGGTAATTGTCCAGCCCCAGCCCATAGACCTTGGGGGCTAGGTAGCCGCGCCACGCGAACTCTTCAAAGATGTTCTTGATGAACGCGCCCACCAGCCCGCCCGCGACCACGGTCAGCAGCAGCCCCAGATTGAAGCTCGGCGCACTCACCAGCCCCAGCAGCGCGCCGATGCCCAGCACAAACACCGCCGTCAGCGGGTAGATGAGCAGGCTGGCCGCGTACCACTGCCAATTGCCGCGCAGGTTCGGCCACAGCCCAAAGTCGCGCCAGCCGTCGCCGCCGAACGCGCGCAGCAGCAGCGCCGTAATCAGCGGCAGCACCAGCCACAGCAGCATCCCCAGCCGCTGATCCGGCGGGTTGTTCATCACCCGGTCTAGCCCGTAGCCCAGCCAGCCGCTGGCCAGCACCACGACGGTGAAGATGATCAGATTGCGGATCGTGCGCTTGCGGTCGGTGTCAGTGGAAAGCATTGTATTTGTCCAGTTGGCCCAACAATGAGGGCGCTCATGGCGTCATGCTGATCGGCCGAAAGTCGGTGAACTCGGTTACGCTGCAACACTCACCGATGGCCCCACCGATCAAGAGGCCCCGGTGAAAGTCAACCCGCGTTTCAAAGCGTGTCACGAAGCCATATGTCGCGTCAAACGTCACGGTCAGGCCATCGCGCCCTGCGTCGATTGACGTCAGAGCTGACCTGACTCGGTCAAACGTCCGGGAAATAGTAATATCACCATACGGGCACATTGGCTCATAGAGGATCATGTTGTCTGGCCCGGCAATCTTGTCCACAACAAATCCATTGCGCACACTGACAGTCAAATCTAGAAAACAAGCCGGTTGCGCTGCTGTTTTCACATGGACCTCATAGTCACGAATGCCGAAGGAATCCCATAGTGCCACCGCGCCCGGTAGATCGATCCGCGCCCGATTGGTGTTGATGACATTGTCGACGTATGAGATCGGATCAAACAGGCATTGGATGAGAACCGCCCCAACCAGGCCAATCAGCGCAATCTTCGTTGGGCGCGACAGGCCACGCAGCATTGGCCCCCTCCGTGTCCCTAATACCCCGCAAACGCCGTCAGGAACGTCGCCACCGACTTTTGCAGCGCCTTCAGGCCGGCAATCGAGCACCACTCATCCGGGCCGTGGCTGCCGCCCGCGTTGCCCAGCCCGCCCCAGGCAAAGTCCATGCCCAGCACGTCCCTATACAAATAGTAGGGCGTGGCCGAAGCCTCCATCGGCCGCACCAGCGGCTCGTAGCCGTGCGCGCGGTAGGCCTGCATCAGCGCTTGCACCACCGGCGCTTCCACCGGCGTGCGCGCCGCGCCGTAGCCCGAGTCGATCTTGAACTCAATGTCGGCATAGCCGCGCTCATCCAGGTGGCGGCGCAGCGCGGCCAGCGTCGCGTCCATTTGCATGCCGGGGGCCATCCGCAGATCGCACAGCGCCCGCGCGCAGTTGGGGATGATGGTGTGGCTGCCCTCGCCCTGGTAGCCCGACTCTAGCCCGTTGATGTTCAGCACCGGCGCGAAGCCGTGCTGCCGCAGAATTTCGACCACCGACAGCTCCTGCTTGAAGCGCGCCGCGCCCAGCTCCTTCAGATACTCCTTGGGCTTGAAAACCGCCGCCACGCTCTCCAGCAGCGCCTCGTCGCCGGGCAGTTGTTCCCCCAGGGCCGGGATGCCCGCCACGCGCAGATTCTGATGCTCATCCACCATGCTGGTCAGCGCCTGCATCAGCCGCCACGCGGGCGAGCCGATCACCGTGCCGTAGCTCGAATGCACCACCTCGCGCGGCCCGCCCCACTCCCCCGCCTGGCAGATGAACTCAATCCCCACCACGCCCTTCGTGCCCAGCGTGATGATCGGCGCACCCTTCATGTCCGGCTGGCTCCAAAAGGCCTCATACGCCGCGTCCGCCGCCAGCCGTTCGCGGTAGCTCTCGTAAAACGCCGGCAGGCTGGGGCTGCCAATCTCTTCCTCGCCCTCAATCGTCCACTTGAGGTTCACCGGCAGCCCGCCCGCCGCCCGCAGCGCCGCCACCGCGTGCAAAAATGCCATCAGCGGCCCCTTGCTGTTGCACGCCCCGCGCGCCACCAGGCTAACGCCGCCTTCCGGGTGCGCCCAAATGCGCCCGGCGAACGGCGGCGTGCTCCACTTTTGGCCCAGCACCGGCTGCACATCGTACATGCCGTAGATCAGCAGCGTCTTGGGCGCGCCTACGTTCCACTCGCCAAACACAATCGGGCGCTCCTCCGGGCCGTGGTAGCTCACCGTTGCGCCCTCGGCCTCCAGCCAGCCGCGCAGCAAATCGGCCGTGGGCCGCAGCGACGCCGCCTGCGCCGACACGCTCTGCTGGCGCAGCAGGTCGCGCGTCTGGGCCAGGTTGCCGTCCCAATGCGCATCAAGATACTCGTGCGCGGCCGTCGGTAAGGTAGCAGTCATCAGTCGGGCCTCGTTTAGGATTTGAGTGGTTTGAAGCCCTCGCCCAGGGCCTCGTGCGCCTGCCCAATGACGACAAACGCCGCCGGGTCGCACTCGTGGATGATGGCCTTGAGCTGGGTGATTTCGGCGCGGCTGACGGCACAGAACAGAATTCGGCGCGGCTGGCCCGAGTACATGCCGGTGCCCGGCCACATGGTCACGCCGCGCTGCAACTCGCGCATAATCGCGGCGGCCACGGCCTCTGCCTCGGCCGAGATGATCGTGGCGGTACGCACCACGGCCGAGCCTTCGGTCACCAGTTCCGCCGCCAGGCCGGACACATACAGGGCCACCAGCGCATACAGCGCCAGGTCCCAGCTAAACGTCAGCCCAGCCAGCAGCACAATCACCGCGTCGGTCAGCAAATAGCTCTGGCTCAGCGACACGCCGCGCCACATGACCAGCAGCCGCGCCAGAATGTCGGTGCCGCCGCTGGTGCCTTGTCCGCGAAACACCAGCCCCATGCCCACGCCGCCCACCACGCCGCCATACAGCGAGTTCAGCACCGGGTCGGTCGATAGCCCGGCCGACAGCACCTGGGTTAGCAGGTCGAGCAGCACCGAGTACAGCACCACCGCCACCACCGTGCGGATCATAAACCGCCGCCCGCCCAAAAACCGCCAGCCCAAAAAGAACAGCGGGATGTTGCCGATAATAATCATCACGCCGATGGGCCAGCCGGTATACGTGCTGATGATCTGGGCCGCGCCGCTCACGCCGCCGGCCGCCAGCCGCCCCGGCACCAAAAACAGCACCATCGCCAGCGCCTGCAGCACCGCCCCCACGATAATAAACGCGTAGTCCCGCACGCGCGCAAACCCAGGCGAGGCCATCATGCCGCCCCCGCCCCGGCCACAGCGTTTTTCAGCCGCCAATTCATCATTTCAAATGCGTTCATCCATCTCTACCTCGGCCCCTACTTTAGTCGTCCTCCCGCGAAAATACAATCCAGCGCGTCGGCAGGGGTGCATTCGAAAAAGTTGGCCGACTTTGACCCCGGCGAACAAATTCGCGGCAACACAAAGCAAAGCCCGCCTGCGCGGGCTGGGAGGGCAGCGCAGTATTTCGCGCTGCGGCCAATAATCCCGAATGCACCCACCCGCAAGCACATCAATCCGCAAGCACGTCAGCCCACCAGAACATCCGCCTCGCCGCACCCCTCATTGACCCCTCCTTGTCATTTCGAACCCCCCGTCAGGCACTCCTACCTAACAAAGCCCAATGGGGGTGAGAAATCTCACCTTGAAGTACCGTTGTGCCCACCTCGCCAAAACTGAATGCCTCCTCCCCATCCCAGCTTAAAAACAAACGCGCCGCTCGGCAAGTTCTAGCCTGGGCGGCGCGTTGTACCGTCAGTCGACAGCGAAGGCGTTACAGCGTGGGGAGTGCGCTTGGCGTAAATTGCTCGGCCTCGGTCGAACCGTGCAGGGCGGCGGTGGAGGCCTGCCCGCCGGTCACTGTTTGCAGCACCTCATCAAAGTAACTCGTGCCGGC
>JAYUUW010000277.1:0-20775 GCA_043754665.1 Anaerolineales bacterium
AACCGGGTCCGGTTTCCTGCGACTGGAACCCTTTGTATTCTCACCCTTCGCATCCCAATCAACTCTCTCGTCAGTTTGAGACGAAGTCTCGCTAGACGATTTTCCCTCTCGCACCGCAGCTTTGTGCGATGGCCGGAAAAAATACCACGTTGCCCACCTGTGAAAACCCGCCCCCTGGCCGCCGCAGATGAGCGCCGCCTAAGTGCGACCGGCCCGCTATTAATGATCGCCCTCGCGAGACCTAAGCCGCGCTTAACCTGCCGGAACGAAGATTGCCCAGTAACGTAAACCCATGTCTCTTTCTCAGCAGGAGTGACTGGTATGACTGTGCGACGCATTCTCCTTTCGTGTCTGGCATTGGTGCTGGTGGGCGGCTCGGCGTTGTTTGGCGCAGCGGCGGGCGGCGCGGCGGTGTTCGTCGTGGCCCAAAGCCGGCTGAACGCCGCCGCCAATGCCGGCGGCGACCCCGTGGTAGGCAAACCGGTGGCCCAGAACAACACCGTGAATGTTGATATCAACACGGCCGTGCAAGACGCGGTGGCGCAGGTCAGCCCAGCCGTGGTCACCGTCATCAACGACCTGGGCGGCGGGCAAAAGGCCTCCGGCTCGGGCGTGTTCATCTCGGCCGATGGCTACCTGATCACCAACAACCATGTGGTGGAAGGCAACCAGAGCTTGCAGGTGATCTTACAGGACGGCACCACAGTCGACGCCCGCCTGATCGGCACCGACCCCTATGCCGATGTGGCCGTGCTGAAGGTCGCGGGCGCTGTGCCGGGCTATGCCGCCTTCGGCAACTCGGACGCGCTGAACCCCGGCGAGACCGTCATCGCCATTGGCTCGCCGCTGGGCGACTTCCGCAACACCGTGACCGTGGGTGTGGTCAGCGCCACCGGCCGCGCCATTGACACCGCCGCCAACTTCCAGATGACCGACCTGATCCAGACGGACGCGGCCATCAATCACGGCAACAGCGGCGGCCCGCTGGTGAACCTGGCCGGGCAGATCATCGGCATCAACACGCTGGTGCTGCGCAGCTCGGGCTCCAGCGCCGACCAGGCCGAGGGCCTCGGCTTCGCCATCGCCTCGAACACGGTGCAGGCCACCGCCACCCAGTTGATCGAGAAGGGCTTTGTCTCACACCCCTACCTGGGCATCTCGTGGGACAGCGTGACGCCGGCCATCGCCCAGCGCTACGGCCTGGACGCGCAGTGGGGCGTGTTGGTGACCGACGTGTCGGCCGACAGCCCGGCCGCCGCCGCCGGCTTGCAGGTCAACGACCTCATCACCGCTGTGGGCGACGTGCCGCTCGACGACACCCACGCCTTCATCAATACGCTGTGGTCGCACGCCGTCGGCGAAAGCGTGAGCCTGACCGTCATCCGCGACGGGCAGACGCACACCCTGACAGCCACCCTGGTTGAACGACCGCGCTCGTAAATTCCCCCGCCAGCGCGTCTATTCTCCCCCTCCGCCCCCAAGTGCTGGCACACCTGGGGGCGGCCTCTTTTTAAGCGGCGGCATTACGCCTCGCGCTGCCTTCGGCTATTGAGCTTTGAGAACTCAAGGTCGACAGGGCGAAAGGCGTTAGCCACGAATTGGCACGAAGAGGAGCTGTCGCGGGCAGGGAAGCTAGCAAGCTTGGGAAAGGGTAAAGCCGATGGTCCAGGGAACGGGGTGCTATCGGCCGCGCCAGACGAATTGACACGAATGGGTTTGGGGAGTGGCGAAGGCTTAGTCACGCTTCGCCCTGCCTCCTGCCGCCTGCCCTGCGAAGCGTGCCGACTGCCCTGCGAAGCGTGCCGTCCGCCTTCTGACCTCCGACTTCCGACCTCTTACCTCCCTCCCCCGCCCGTACGATATAATCGCTGAGAATGCGCCGCTTGCTGTTCGCCCTCATCCTGCTGCTCGCCGTCTATCTGGCCCTCTCGCGGTTTACCGAAGTGCAGCAGGTCGTCGAGACGCTGCAGCGCGGCAACGGCTGGTGGCTGGGGCTGGCCCTGGTGCTCCAGGTGGCCTGGCTGGTCAACATCGCCGCGACCCTGCGCATGATCTATCGCCTGTTGGGGCTGGAAACGCATTTGGCCCACCTGGTGCCGCTGGCCATCAGCAACAACTTCGTCAATATCGCCGCGCCGTCGGGCGGCATGGGCGGCATGGCGTTGTTCATCACCGACGGCCGCCGCCGGGGCCTCTCGCCCGCGCGCGTGACCATCGCCGGCGTACTGTACGTGCTGTCGGAATACTTCTCAGTGCTGTGCGCCGTGGCCCTCGGGCTGGTGGTGCTCATCCGCCGCAACGACCTCACCGCCGTGGAGGTGGGGGCGGCCGGCATTCTGCTGATCGCGGCGCTGGCGCTCTCGGGCCTGCTGGTGCTGGGCGCGGCCTCGCCCCCGCACTTTGAGCGCGTGCTGCTGTGGGCGGCGCGCACCGTCAACGCGCTGCTGCGGCCGATTTTGCGGCGGCCCTACCTGTCGGAGGCCCGCGCGCACGAATTCGCGCAGGAGGCGAGCGAGGGACTGGGCGCGCTGCGCACCAACTGGCGCGCCTATGTGCCGCCGGCGCTGCTGGCGCTGTTGGGCAAAGCGCTACTCGTCGCGCTGCTGCTGGTGATCTTTCTGGCCTTCGACCAGCCCGTGACGGCCGGGACGCTGGTGGCGGGCTTCAGCATCGGCCACTTGTTTACGCTGGTCTCGCCCACGCCCTCCGGCCTGGGCGTGGTGGAAGGCGCGATGACGGTCGCGCTAAGCACGCAGGGCGTGCCGCTGGGGGCGGCCACCGTCATCACGCTGGCCTTTCGCGGTTTCACCTTCTGGCTGCCGTTCCTCTACGGCTTCTTTGGGCTGCGCGTGCTCCACCGCCAATGGGACCGCGAAAAGGCCAAGCAGGAGACCCCCGCGTGACGCCTGCCCGCCGCCCTGCCGACCTGGGCCTGCTGGCGCTGGCGCTGCTGCTGGCGGGGCTATTGGCCTTGAGCCTGGTCCCGGCTCCCACCGGCCGCGCCGCCGCGCCCGCCCAGCCGCTGGGCACGCCCTCGCCGCAAGCCTATCTGCCCATGGTCTATCAGCCGCCGACGCCCACGCCTACCGTCACGCCGCCGCCGGTGACCCCGCCCAGCAGCGGCGATTGGCGCACCTACCTGGGCTATTACCGCGCCGCCGCCCGCCTGCCCGGGCTGAGCGAAAACACCGGCTGGAGCGCCGGCGCGGCCAACCACGCCCGCTACATGGTGAAGAACCAGTCCGCCGCCAGCAGCGAGACGCCCGGCAACCCCTGGTACACCGGTGAGGGCGCGGCCGCCGGCCCCAACAGCCTGCTGCAATTGCAGGGCAACATTAACTTGACCGACCGTCAGGCGCTGGACCAGTGGATGCAGTGGCCGTTCCACGCGCTCGACATTCTCGACCCGGCGCTGGGCAGCACCGGCTTCGGCAGCTTCCGCGAGAACGCCGGCAGCTTCGACATGGCCGCCGTGCTGGATGTGCGGCGCGGGCTGGGCGCCATCCCCGGCGGGGTGGTGTACCCGCTGAAGTGGCCCGACCATAACACCACGGTCTACCTGACGCGCTACGACGGCTTTGAGCAGCCCGACCCGCTGACCAGTTGCCCTGGCTTTGGGCTGGGCGGGGGCAGCGGCCTGCCGATCATTCTGCAAATTGGGCCGGGCAACCAGGTGCCCGACGTCAGCGCGCACAGCTTCAAGCGCGGCCTGACGGTGCTGGAGCACTGTGTCTTTGATGAGACCAATTACACCAACAGCAACCCCACGTTTCAAGCGCTGGGCCGCGCCAGCCTGGCCGCCCGCGACGCGATTGTGCTGATCCCCAAGCTGGCGCTGGCGGCGGGCAACAGCTACACCGTCTCCATCACCGCCAATGGCCAAACGACCACCTGGACCTTTAGCGTGGCCGCCGCGCCGTAACGGGCGAATTTCACGTTAGGGACCGTCCTTGGCTGAGACAGCCGCCCGCCGTCACCTACCCGCCGGATTTGTCATTCCTAATATGCGATGGGGCTGCGCCCCATCCCTGATGGCAGAAACAGGGTCCACGCCGCCGTTACCAATGTTTTCATTGTCACTCCGAACCCCGCCTCAGGTCGCCTGTCCTGGCGCAGCCTATGCGCGGGTGAGGAGTCTCACGCTGATTTTCCTTGCCCCACCTGCGACCGGACATAAGTTTCTGGGTAACCCGGCCTCAGGTCGGCAGCCCTACCGTTGCCCTCGGGCCGGTGACGCGAAGCGTCTCGGCTGGTTGCGTTGCTGCCAAGTTTATGAACAACTTTCGGGGTCTTTCTCAACTAATGGAATTAAGATGCGATTGCCCTACCCAAACGCCGCCTGACTTTATGGCCGTTCGCTCGTATAATCCCCGCTGACACTTTGGCTTGGGAGGCTCACCGATGATGGCAGGCTTGAACTTTGAACAGGGCTGGGAATACTCCATTACGCACAGCGACCGGCTGACCAACACCGCCGGCATTCCGCAGATTTCGTCCATCTGGCGCACTAAGTACGCCGACGGCAGCACCGACTGGGACGCTATCGAGCGCATGGGCCGCGACGGCTGGGAGCTGGTGAGCGCCTTCCCGGTGGACGGCAACGGCACCACGCTCTACGTCACCTTCATCTTCCGCCGGCCCGCGCGGCCCGTGCCGCCGCCCGCCGTGGCCGCGCCCGCGCCTGAGCCGCCCCCGGCCGCCGAGTAGGCCCGCCGCATGGCCGCCACCCCACCCCCGCCGGGCGAGGCCCCGCGCCGCCGCCTGACGGCCTGGCAGGCCGTGCTGGCCGGGCAGATCGTCGTCAACCTGCCGGTAGTGCTGCTGTTCTATGGCGTGTACCAACTGGCCGGGCCGGTGCTGCCCACCGACACGTTCGGCTATTGGCTGCGGCTGATCGCCTCGTTCGCGGCCAGCATGGCCTGGGGCGTGTACGCCAGCCGCCGCTGGCAGCGCTGGGCCGTGCGGCGCGGCGTGAAAGAAGCCGACCTGCAACGCCTGGCCGGCATGACCCTGCTGATGATGCCGCGCTCGACGCCCCGCGGGCCGCCGCCGATCCCCAAGCCCCCCAGGCGCAAGTAGCGCCGCTAACTGTGATGTGAGCGGTGGCAGAAAACCGCGGCGCGGCTGGCGGCTGACGCAACTGCCGCGAGTGTTGCGGCTGAAAAAGGGCGGCGCCCCGTCTTCACCCCGCCGTCGCCTTGCGCACCACCGGCGCGACCTCGGTAGCCAGCAGCTCGATGGTCTGCGCCACTTGGGCGTAAGGCAGGCCGCCGATGTCGATTTGGGCCATGAAGCGCTGGTGGCCGAACATTTCATGTTGATAGAGTAGCTTGTCAATCACCTGCTGCGGGCTGCCCACGAAGTACGCCCCCGGCAGGCTGGCGGTCTGCTCGTAGTCGCGGCGCGACAGGGTCATGTTGCGGCCCCGCTTGCGGCCAAGCTGGTCGAAGTAATGCGTGTGGTAGGGGTAGAACTCATCTATCGCCTGCTGCGAGGTCGGCGCGATATGCAGGTAGCTGGTCACGCCGGTCCTCAGCGCGCTCGGCGCATGGCCGGCGGCCCGCCCGGTGCGGCGGTAAAGGTCGAACAGCGGCGCAAATTGGCCCGACGCCCCGCCGATGATGCCCACCACCATCGGCAAGCCCAGCGTGCCGGCGCGCACCACGCTCTCGGGCGTGCCCCCCACCCCAATCCAAATGGGCAGTTCGGCTTGCAGCGGGCGCGGCGCGATCTCGGCGTCGGCCAGCGGTGAGCGAAAGCGCCCCTGCCAGGTCACGCGCTCACCGGCGCGCAGCTTCAACAGCAGTTCCAGCTTCTCGGGAAACAACTGGTTGTAATCGGCCAGGTCGTAGCCAAACAGTGGAAACGACTCGGTGAACGCGCCGCGCCCGGCGATCATTTCGGCGCGGCCGTTGGAGAGCAGGTCAAGAGTGGCGAACTGCTCAAACTCGCGCACCGGGTCGGCGGTGCTCAGGATGGTGACCGCGCTGGTCAGGCGGATGCGCTCGGTGACCTGGGCGATGGCGGCCAGCACCACCGGCACGGCCGAGACCACGAAGTCGAGGCTGTGGTGCTCGCCAACGCCGAAGACCTCCAGCCCGGCCTGGTCGGCCAGCCGCGCGGCATCGACGATCTCGCGCAGGCGCTGCTGGGCGCTAATGCGCCGGGCCTGGCGCGGGTCGCTCAGGTATTCGCCCAGGGTGATGACGCCGATTTCGAGGCTGGGGCGCGCGGGCGGCGCGGCAGGGGCAGGGTCGGTCACAGGCGGCCTTTCAACCGGGCGGCGCTAGAGCGCGCCGAGCGAGCGCAGATATTGGTGGGTGATGCCCATGCAGGTGTCCATCACCACCACCAGGCCGGCGGCTTCGGCGCGGGCGGCGGCGGCCTCATGCACCACGCCGGTCTGCATCCACACCAGCGGCGCTTGAATGGCAATGGCGTCTTCCACAATGGCCGGCACTTCCTCGGCGCGGCGGAAGATTTGCACCACATCCACCGGCACCGGGACAGCGCGCAAGTCGGGGTAGGCCTTCTCGCCTAGCGCCTCGCTGAGCGTGGGGTTGACCGGGATGATGCGGTAGCCCTGCGCCTGCAAGTAGGCCGGGATGGTGTGCGCGGGCCGGTCGGGCTTGTCGGACAAACCGACGACGGCGATGGTCTTGACCGTGGTGAGGATGAGGCGCAGGGCCTCCCAGGTCTCATCGAGTTCGGGCGGGTGGGCGGGGGTGGTTGGCATGGCCTGCCTCCTGGTGGGCTGAACGCTGGCGGACACTATATCAGCGCGGCGGAGGACAATCAAGGGCGTGGGGAATCAAAGCCGGCGGCCGGTTAATACCCGCCGCCCAGAAGCACAAGGGTAAGCGATCCGAGGCTCAGGCGACCGGCACGCGCGCGTCGGCCGGCGGCTGCGGCGCTGCGGTTTGAACCGGCGGCGCGAGGTGGAAGGCGGCCGGGAGGCTCGCGGCCCAGGCGCGGATGGCGGGCCAGTTGCGGCGGTCGCGGGCGGGGGCTTGGATGAGGAGCATGGCGAACAGCACCGCCCACCACTTGAGCCGGCCGTACTCCATGCGCCCGCCGAACATCGCCAGCGCAGAAGGGCGGGCCGGCCGCGCGGCGCGTAAGATCGGCCGCACGTAGTTGGCGAGTTGGGCATAGCGCTCTTTGAATGTGAGGCGGCCCGCCAGCGCGGCCGGCACCGGCAGCGCGGCATCGACCGTCACCGGCACGCCGCCGATGGTAGTCGTGGCCGGCTGCGTCAGGCTCATGGCCAGCACAAACACCGCCAGCGGCCGGCGCTGCAGGGCGGCGCGGTGGCGGCGCAGAAAGCTGAGCGCGGCGCGGTGCCAGCCCCAGATCATCGGCGCGCCCAGCACCACGCCGGCGTAAGCGTCCAGACGGGTCACGGCGGTCAGGGGCAGCACATCCACCTGAAAGCCGAGCGCAGTGAGCTCCACGCCCACGGCCTGTGCGACCTCGGCGGTGGAGCCGGCCATACTGGCGTAGGCGACTAAGAGCCGCGGCATCGGCTAGTTGACGCTGTAGTTGCCGACGGTGCGCCACAGCATGCGCATCAGCGCGTGGCCGAAATCGGGCTGGAGGAACTGGTTGGGGCAGCCGCCGGGGATGACGGTGATGCCCGCCTTCCGGCACACCTCAACGGCGGCGGGCGACACGCTGGTCATACCGGCGGCGAGGCCGGGCTTAGTGCCCATCATGCAGTGCATCCACACATGCTTGACGCCCAGGTCCACGCATTGCTGCACGATCTGCTCGGTGACGCGCGGGCTGGCGAGGATGAAGACCGCGTCCGGCGGCTCGGGGAGCGCCTTCAGGTCGGGGTAGCACGGCTGGCCGTCGTAGGTGCTCAAGTGCGGATTGACGGCGAAGACCGTATAGCCCGCCTGCTTGAAGTGGCGGTAGCCGAGGTTGCAGCCGGTCTCCCGCTTGTCCGAGACGCCGACGACGGCAATCTTCCGCTGGTCGAGAAACTCCTGCACGAGCGCATCAATTTTAGCCATGTGAGACTCCCTTGGTCGGTCGCGGCGCGGCTTGTCAATCTGCAAGCTTACGGGTAGGCCGGCGGGGCGACCACTGCCAAAGGGCGGCGGCGCGGGGTAACGCTTGTCACTGATCGGCGAGCAGACGAAGCGGACCGGCTTAGTCGCTAAGCGGCCACTTGCCCTCTGCCCGGTTGTGCATAGACTAGCCGCATGCTGGCGACGGTGTACTCATGCGCGGTGGTGGGGATGAACGGGGCGTTGGTGCAGGTGGAGGTCGACACTGCCAACGGCCTGCCGTCGTTTGTGGTCGTGGGCCTGCCCGACACTGCCGTGCAGGAGTCGCGCGAGCGGGTGCAGGCGGCCATTCGCAACGCCGGCTTCATGTTCCCGCAGCGCCGCATCACGGTCAACTTGGCGCCGGCCGCCATCCGCAAGCAGGGGCCGATCTACGATCTGCCCATTGCGCTGGGGGTGATGGCCGCCGCCGGCCTGCTGCTGCCCGAGAGTTTTGAAGGCACGCTGGTCATGGGCGAACTGTCGCTGGACGGCAGCGTGCGCCATGTGCGCGGGGTGCTGCCGATGACGGCGCTGGCCCGCAGCCAGGGTTACCGGCGCGTGTTTGTGCCGCTGGAAGACGCGGCCGAGGCGGCGCTGGTGCCGGAGGTCGAGGTCATCCCGGTGAGCGGGCTGGCGCAGCTCGTGCGGCATCTGACCGAGATCGAGCGCATTGCCCCGGTGACGGTGACGCCCGACCTGGCCGCCGCGCCGCCGGCCTATGTGGCGACCGACCTGCGCGAGATCAAAGGCCAAGAGCATGTGAAGCGGGCGCTGGAGGTGGCGGCGGCTGGCAGCCATAACCTATTAATGGCCGGGCCGCCCGGCTCCGGCAAGACGCTGCTGGCGCGCGCCCTGCCTTCCATTCTGCCGCGCATGACCATTGACGAGGCGCTGGATGTGACGCGGGTGTACTCGGTGGCCGACGCGCTGCCGGCCGGCACGCCGCTGGTGATGCAGCGCCCCTTTCGCAGCCCGCACCATACCATCAGCAACGCCGGCCTGGTCGGCGGCGGCAGCCACCCGCGCCCCGGCGAGATCAGCCTGGCGCACCGGGGCGTGCTGTTCCTCGATGAGCTGCCCGAGTTCGACGGCCGCGCGCTGGAGGTGATGCGCCAGCCGCTCGAAGATCGAGTGGTGACCATCTCCCGCGCCACCGGCAGCCTGACCTTCCCGGCCAGCTTTCAACTGGTGGCGGCCATGAACCCCTGCCCGTGCGGCTACCACGGCGACCCGGTGAAGGCCTGCTCGTGCGCGCCCTCGACCGTCACGCGCTACCAGAAGCGCATCTCCGGCCCACTGCTCGACCGCATTGATATTCACATTGAGGTGCCGCGCGTGGACTTCGCCCGCCTGACCGACACGCGCCTGGGCGAGGCCTCCAGCGTGGTGCAGGCGCGGGTGGAGGCGGCCCGCGAACGCCAGCGGCGGCGGTTTGGCGGGCAAACCAACGGCGGCGGCCAAACCGTCATGTGCAACGCCGACATGCGCCCGGCCGATGTGCGTGTGCACTGCCAACTTGACGACACCGGCCAAGCACTCATGCGCTCGGCCATGAGCCAGTTGCAGCTTTCGGCCCGCGCCTTCCACCGCGTGCTCAAGCTGGCGCGCACCGTGGCCGACCTGGCCGGCAGCGACGCCATCCAGCCCGCGCACCTGGCCGAGGCGATTCAGTATCGGCCGCGCGGGCAGGCGTAGCGGTGCGGGCTAGCCACACTCACTCGCACGCAAGTCAAATCGCAATGATCAACCTAGAGGAAACCACCGGCACGGTCACTCTCATCAACGGCCGGCTGGCGCTGACCGTGGCGACGCGGCCCGCCTACAACCCCACGCAACTATGCGACACCGCCAGCGGGCGCGTGTTCGCGGACGCTGACTACGAGTGGGCCGGCGGCCAGCCGGTGCTGCTGGGCGCGCCCGTCCTCGCCACGGCGGCCGATGGCACCGGCACGGCCACATTCCACCTGCACCTGGGCGACCTGAAAATCACGCACACCTTCACGCTGCCGGGCGATGAGCCGGAGGTGATCGTCGAGACGCTCACGCTGCGCAACGGCGGCGCGCAGCTGCTGGTCACGGCGGCGTTCGCGGCTGGCTTTGGCCGGCGCGTGCGGGCCGGCGACGACACGCGCCTGTGCGAACTGCCATATCGCCATCACCCCGAGACGGGCGAGCGGCGCGACTGGACCGTGGCCGAACTGCTGCGCACCGAGAGTTGGTACAGCCCGGTGCGCAGCCCGATTTACAATCGGCAGATAAGCCCGGCCTATGGCGCTGAAGCCTGGGCCTGGTACGGCGCGGGCACAGCGCTGCTGGTCGCCAAGTACAACGCCGACGCGCTGGAATGGTCGGTGCTGGCGCCGGCGGCCGAGCGGACGAGCCTGCGGTTCGGCGGGGCGGCGCGCTGGAAGCTGGGCGACCCGGAGGGCGCGGCGCAACTCGGGCCGGGGGCCAGCTTCAACTTCGGGGCCACGCGCTACCACCTACTCGACGGCGGCTGGGAGGCGGCAGCGGCGGCCTACCGGCGCGACAACGAACGCAAAGGCCACCGCGTGCCGGCCAACTACAACCCGCCTGTCCATTGGAACGAACTGTACGACAACCCGTATTGGTGGCGTGTGGTGGCGGTGCCGTGGCACGAAGACCGGCCGGAACTGCGCGCGGCGCTGTACGACCTGGCGCACATGCAGGTCGAGATCGACCAGGCCCACGCACTGGGCTGCGAGTGCTTCTACATGGACCCCGGCTGGGACACGGACTTCGGCTCGAGCCTTTGGGACGCGGCGCGGCTGGGCAGCCAGGCCGCCTTCGCGCAGCGGCTGCGCGATGAGTACGGCCTGGCGCTGGCGCTGCACACGCCGCTGGCCCCGTGGAGCAACAACGCCTCGTACCCACCCGCGGCGCGGCAGCGGGGCGCAGACGGCCAACCGCGCAGCGACCTGTGTGTGGCGAGTGCGCAATATATGCAGCTCAAGATCGAGCGGCTGCGGGCGCTGTGCCGCGACGGCGCGTACTTCCTCATGTTTGACGGCTCGTGGTACGACCAGCCCTGTTACGACCCCGCGCACGGCCACACGGTGCCGTCCACCCGGCAGGCGCATGTGGACGCCATTTTGCAGATCGCGCAGGGCGTACACGCCGCCTACCCCAACGTCGTCATCGAGCAGCACGACCCGATCATCGGGCCGGGCACGCCGCGCTACACGCCGACGTACTTCATGCACGCCAAGCCGGGCGCGTTCGACGAGCTATGGGCCTTCGAGTTCATGCTCGACGCGCTGGACGACTTGCGCAGCCGCCGCGCCTTCGCGCTGTACGACTACAACCTCGCGTACAGTCTGCCGATGTACATCCACATTGACCTGCGCACCGACAACGCGCAGGCGGTGGGCTTCTGGTGGTTCGCCAGCACCTGCCGGCACTTGGGCGTCGGCGGGCAGCACCCCGACCCGGCGGTGTGGGCCGCGCACCGGGCGGCCATGCAAGCGTATCTGGCGCACAAGCGCTTCTTCACGCAGGGCGTGTTCTACGGGCTAGACGAGACCGCCCACGCCCACACGCTGGCCGAAGCGGGCGCGTGCGTGCTCAATGTGTTCAATCTAACGGACGCGCCAGTGGTGCGCACACTGCGCTTCACGCTGGCCGAGGTGGGGCTGGCGGGCGGCGCGGCGCAGGTGATCGGGGCAGAGGGCCGCATGGACGGCGAGGCGGTGGTGCTCACCGTATCGATCCCGGCGATGGGGCATCAGTTGGTGGAGATACACTTATGAGCGCGGCCGGTTCGGTCACTGCGCTCCAGGCCGAAGCCGCGCATCTGGCCGTGGCGCAAGCGGGGTCACCGAGCGAGTTCGGCCGCCTGGTGGAGCCGTATCGGCGGGAGTTGCTGGCCTATGGCTACCGGCTGCTCGGCTCGCCGCTCGACGCCGAGGATTTGGTGCAGGAGACGCTGCTGCGGGCATGGCGCGGGCGGGCCAGCTTCAACCGGGTGGGGTCGTTCCGCGCCTGGCTGTACAAGATCGCCACCAACGCCGGGCTGAACGCGCTGGCCCGCCGCCCGCGCCGGGGCCTGCCGCCCAGCCGCTACCCAGCCGGCGACCCGCGCCAACCCATGCCCGCGCCGCTGGCCGACCCCGTGTGGCTGGAGCCGCTGCCGGACGAGTGGCTGCCCGACCCCGCGCCCACCCCGGAGGCGCGCTACAGCGCCCGCGAGAGTGTGTCGCTGGCGTTTCTGACGGCGCTGCACCTGCTGCCGCCCCGCCAGCGCGCCGTGCTGCTCCTGCGCGAGGTGCTCGACTGGCGCGCCCAGGAGACGGCCGACCTGCTGGGCCTGACGCTGGCGGCGGTGAACAGCGCGCTGCACCGGGCGCGGGTGACGCTGGCCAAGCACTACCCGCCGGCCGCCACCGCCGCGCCCGCCATAGACGACGACGCGGCGACTCAGCGCCTGCTGGCCCGCTACGTGGGCGCCTGGGAGACGGCCGATGTGGCCGGGCTGGTGGCGCTGCTGCGCGAGGACGCCACGTTCACCATGCCGCCCTACCCCAGTTGGTTCCAGGGCCGCGCCGACATTGCGGCCGTGCTGGCGCGCGGGGTGTTTGCCACACCCACCGTGGCGGGCTGGCAGTGGCGCGTGCTGCCCACCCGCGCCAACGGCCACCCGGCGCTGGCCATCTACCGGCGGGCGGCGGCGGGCGCGCCGTACCTGCCGTTCACGCTGCAAGTGCTGGTGCTCGACGCGGCCGGCGGGCAAGTAACAGCGCTGGTCAACTTCCTCAACCCGGCGCTGCTGGCCTGCTTTGGCCTGCCCGCCGCGCTGCCGGCCGATTGAGAACGGCTAGGCCTTGGCCCCGCGCAGCGCCAGCACGGTCCAGGTGGTGAGCACGATATCGGGCAGGCCAAAGAGAATGAGCACCGGCGGCGCGAAGCCCAGCGCCACGAAGGCGATGAAGAACACCGGCACCAGGTAGCGGCCATAGATCGTCCAGCGGAAGAACGGGGTGAGTTCGTGCCGCCCGGCCTGGATGTAGTAGACGCCGAAGAACAGGGCCGACATGCCCAGCACGCGAATCCACACATCCGTGGGCGTGTGCATGCCCACCAGCGGCAGCAGCAGATCGGGGATAAGCAAAAACGGCAGGGCGATGCCCAGGATCAGGTACGCGCCGTAGACGACCATGCTCTTGGCGGCGCTGCTCAGGGGAGTTGTCATCGGATAAGGGTCCTTGTGTAAAGCCAATGTATCCGATATAACCGGCGGCGCGGGCAAAACTGTGCGGTGGGCGGGGGAGGAGTTTTAGAGGCCGGTCGGCGGCGGCCTCATTGCAGTGCAATCGCGTCTAATCTGCACGGCGTTGACCGACCAGCCCCTTTCGCCTGTCATGGCGCTGCGCGCCAGCCCGCAAGGCAGAAACCGAGCCTCCGACGCGGCCACCCATGATTCCATTGTCATTCCGAACCCGGCCTCAGGTATTTTGGCCCAGCGTTCCCTTTTAGCCGGTGAGGAATCTCACCCTGACTATCTTTGCCGCGTCTGTGGCTGGACACAAGTTTCTGCGCCAATTTCGGGTCTTTCTCAACTAACAGAATTTGGATGCCATTGCCCTGGGCTTAATTGCCAGATCGACCCAGAACTCTCGTATAATTGGCAGTAGTGGGTAAGCGGTAGGAACGGCGAGGTTATAACCGTGGCGATCAATCCATTTCCAATCCAGCACAAACTGTTCAGCGTCACTGAGTACGAGCAGATGATTGCGGCCGGGGTCTTAGGTGAAGATGAGCGCCTCGAACTGATTGAAGGGGAGGTCGTCAGAATGTCACCGATCGGACCGGTCCACGTCTTCATCGTCAATCGGCTGACCAACCTGCTCGCGGCGGCGGTCGGCCAACGCGCGGTGGTCAGTGTTCAGAACCCGATCCGCTTGTCGCAGTCACAACCCCAGCCCGATGTGGCCCTCCTTCTGCCGGCCGCCGGGCTGCGCCCCTATACGTTGCCGAGCGCCGGCGATATCCTATTGGTGATCGAAGTGGCCGACTCGACCGGCAAATTTGATCAGACCATTAAAGTGCCGCTCTATGGCCGCGAAGGGATCAGCGAATGTTGGCTGATTGATCTCGTGGCCGGTGTGCTTGAAGTCTATCGTGGACCCAGCGCCGGCGGCTACCGCACCAAAGCGACCTACGCGCCCGGCGAGGTCGTCTTTCCGCAAGCCTTGCCCGAGGTGCGCCTCAGCGTGGATGACATGATTGGTCTGCCGCCCGCTCAAACCTAGGCCTGCACCCACCCCAACCGGCTTTGCGGCTTATTGATCGCAAGCTCGTCAACCATCCTGACTTATCGCGACAAACCCAAGGCAAGTCCATGCCCTCCTCCCCCCGCGCCGCGCTTGCTGACACCCTGGCCGCCGCCGGCCACCCGCTGCTCGAACTGAGCGCCCCCGGCCAGGGCAGCTTGCTCGTCCTGCCGTACGGCGGGCGCGTCATTGGCCTGTTCGCCGAGGACGCCGGCGAGAACTTCCTGTGGGTCAACCCAGCCATGGCCACGGCCGAGGGCGCCCGCGCCTTTTTGGCGAGTACCCCGTCCCCGCACACCGGCGGTGACCGCCTCTGGGTCTCGCCCGAAATCGAAACCCACATCCCCGACCTGGCCGACCCGTGGGGCACCTACGCCCCCCCGCCCCCGGTCGACCCCGGCCACTACACCGCCACCCAGCACGGCCAGCACATTGAGCTGCGCAACGCTGCCCGCGTGCGCTTTTACCGCAGCCAGGTCGAGTGCGACCTGGAGCTCGAGCGCGCCGTGCGGCTCATCGCCAACCCGTTGCGCCACGACCCCGAGTTGGCCGGCGTAGCCTATGCCGGCTACGAGCAGGTGAGCACCGTGCGCCTCACCGACCCCGCCAGCGCCCCGCCCCTCAGCCTGTGGAGCCTGCTCGTCATCCCGCCCACCGGCTGGATGATCATCCCCACCTGGGGCCAGGCCGAGGTGCGCGACTTCTTCGAGCCCACCGCGCCCGAACGCCTCCTGCGCACGCCGCACGCCGTCTACTTCCGCATCGACGGCCTCGAGCAGCACAAGATCGGCCTGCGCCCGGAGGTCATCACCGGGCGGGCCGGCTACCTGCGCACCGCCGCGCCCGACACGCACACCCTGGTCGTCCGCAACTGGCACAACGACCCCTCCGGCGACTATATCGACACGCCCTGGGAAGCGCGCGCCGAACCCGGCTACGCCTTCCAGAGCTACAACGGCGGCGAATTGCTGGGCGAGTTCGGCGAGTTGGAATATCACACCCCCGCCCTCGGCGGCGGGCGCAGCGCCGCCAGTCTCACCGACACCAGCCAGCTCTGGGCCTACAGCGGCCCGCCCGCGGCCATCGCCGCCATCTGCCGCCGCCTGCTCGGCGTGGACAGTCTGCCCGCCTAAAGAACCAAGCATGCCTCCTAGCTCCCTCAAGCTCCCCCGCGGCGCGTTCCGGCGCGACGACGAAGCCCCCGACGCCGAGTTCTACCGCGAGGCGCGCCTGGTCACCCACATCGACGAGGGGGCCATCGCCGCCGTCACCCAACTCTACCGCGAGTACTTCCCGCCCAGCGGCGCCGTGCTCGACCTGATGAGCAGTTGGATCAGCCACCTGCCCCCCGAGGCCCCCTATCACCGCGTGGCCGGGCTGGGCATGAACGCCGCTGAGCTGACCGCCAACCCGCGCCTCACCGAATGGGTCGTGCACGACCTCAACCAGGACCCGCGCCTGCCCTACGCCAGCGCCGCCTTCGACGGCGCGGGCCTGTGCGTGTCCATTGACTACCTCACCCAGCCGTTGGCCGTGCTGCGCGAGGCCGGGCGCGTGCTGCGCCCCGGCGCGCCGCTGGTCATCACCTTTTCCAACCGCTGCTTCCAAACCAAGGCCATCGCCCTGTGGCACCATTTGGACGACGAGGGGCATATGGCGCTCGTGGCCCAGTGGCTGCGCGATTGCGGCAGCTTTGGCGACGTGACCACCCACGACCGCAGCCCGCGCCGGCGCGGCGACCCGCTGTTTGCCATCATCGGCCGTGCCTTAGCGCCCGGCTAAACCGCCCGCTGCTTCACCGGAGGCCCGCATGAGCTTCGAATCGCCCACCACTCCCCAACGTGTCAACTGGTACCGCACGCCCGTCAGCCGCGCCGACATGGCCGCACTGCTCGAGCGCAGCGACGCCCAGGGCCTGGCCCAAGTGCTCGGCCACCTGGGCCTGCTGCTCGCCACCGGGGCCGCCGCCTGGTACGCCTCCCTCCACCTGCCCTGGTATGTATTCCTGGCGCTGCTCTACCTGCACGGCACAGTCTTTTCGTTCCTCGGCGCGGCCTTCCACGAACTCTCGCACCAAACCGTCTTCAAGACCAAGGCCCTCAACGCGCCCTTCCTGAACCTGGTCAGTTGGCTCGTCTGGCTCAACCCGGTGTGGTATTGGACCAGCCACCAAGAACATCACAAATACACCCTGCACCCGCCCGACGACCTGGAAGTGGTGCTGCCCTACGAGGTGACCGTCAAGTCCTTCCTGCGCAGCGCGCTGGTCAACCCGTGGGATTTGGTCTGGCGCTGGCGCGGGTTCATGCGCACTGCCTTCGGCCGCGTCGACGGCCGGTGGGATCAGCACCTGTTCCCGCCCGAGGCCGCGCTGCAGCGGCGGCGGCTGGCCACCTGGGCGCGGCTGGCGCTGCTGGCGCACCTGGCCCTCCTGGCGCTGGCGCTCTACACCGGCTGGTGGCAGCTCGTGGTGCTGGTGACCCTGGCCCCCTATTACGCCGGCGGCCTGCGCTACCTGGCCGAGGTGCCGCAGCACGCCGGCCTGCACGACAACGTGCCCGACTTCCGGCTGTGCACCCGCACCTACACCGTCAACCCGGTGGTCGAGTTTCTCTATTGGCACATGAACTACCACCTCGACCACCACATGTACGCCGCCGTGCCGTGCTACCACCTGGGCCGCCTGCACCGGCTCATCGCGCACGACCTGCCGCCCACCCCGGCCGGCCTGGCCGCCACCTGGCGCGAGATCCTCGCCATCGTGCGGCGGCAGCGCGTCGACCCGACTTACCAATACACGGCTCCGCTGCCCGCGCCGCGCGCCCTGGCCTAAGCCGGCTGAGCGGTATGCCACCACCACAGCCGCTAGCGGGCCGCTGGCGTTGGATGGTCGGGCTGTTTGGCGCGCTATACGCGCTCTCGCTCACCCTGCTGCTCATCGCCGCGACGGCTGCCACCGAAATCGCCGGCGGCACCGTCACCCCGCTAGGCCTGCTCGACGTAGGCGCCGCGTTCGCTGTCGTCGTCGTGGGCTGGGCCATCACTGCCCGCGCCGCGCCGCTGGTTGGGCCATTCGCCCGCCGCTGGAGTTACGGCGTGGCCGGTCTGCTGCCTACGGCGCTGCTGCTCGGCATGTGGCTGGCACAAGATCATCTACGCTGGAATGTGCTGCTGCCGGGGCTGGCCTGGCGCGTTTACATCCTGCTGGCCTGCCTGCCCGCCGCCCTGGCCGTCTTCCGGCCTGAACCACCGGCCGCGCCGCGCGCCCTGCCCGAAGCCGGCTGAGCCGCGCGCCCCGGCCGCGCGTTTGTGGCGGCGGGCCAATGGTGCTACGCTACACCATCGGCCCACCGCCCCTGGTGGCCCGGCCCGCCGCCCGACCACCACGAGGCCAACCCATGCTGCCACGACTCCTGCTCGCCCTGGTTCTGTGCTGCACCGCCGCCGGACTGGGCGCGCCCGCCCCCGCCGCCCAAGCCCAGCCCGCTTACCTCCCCCCCGGCGCGCCGCTGCCGGTCATGCAGGGCCAATCCTTCTTGGCTGAAATCGAGGCCAACGACACCTACACCACCGCCACCTTTCTGCCGTCTAGCGGGCTGTCCGCGTTGGGCAACATCTTCCCCAACGCCGATGTGGACTATTACAGCTTCAATGGCAGCGCCGGCGACCGGGTCCACGCCGCCGTGATCACCAGCTTTAGCGCCAACGCCACCAAGAATTCGCTGCTGGAGGTGCTGAGCACCGACGGCGTCACCGTCCTCGAAGCGGACGACGACGATGGCAGCTTCAGCGCCGCCGCCTCGGTCGTGGCCGGCGTGAGCCTGCCCACCACCGGCCTCTATTATCTGCGCGTCACCGCCGGCGATGGGGGCACCCTGCGCCCCTATCAGCTGCACTTCCGCCGGTTCAGCGGCAGCCCGCTGGCGGAGGTGGAGGCCAATAACACCACCGGCACGGCCCAAGCCCTGCCGCTCACCGTTTTGGTCTCTGGCACCCTGGCGACCGTCGTCGACACCGATTATTATGCCGTCACCTTGCCCGCCCCGGGCACCCTGTACCTCAGCCTCGACCTCAACCCCACCCGCCCCGGCGCCGACTGGAACGGGCGCTTAGGCCTGGGCCTCTTCGACGGCACCGTCCTGGTCGCAAACGACAACGGCAGCAGCGGCACGCCCGACGGCGAGGCCCTGGCCCTGACCGTGAGGACCGCCGGCGTGTACTACATCTTGGTCGACTCCAACGGCCTCGCCCAGGGCAACTATCAGCTCGCGGTCGGCTTCAGCGCCGACTCCAACTGCTTCACCTATACCAGCACCGCTGGGCCGCAGGCCATCCCCAGCGGCCCGAGCGTCATCACGTCGACCATCACCATCCCCGACCAGTTTGTCATTGCCGATCTCGATGTCAACCTGACGCTTACCCATACCCAAATGAGCGACCTGGATGTGCTGCTGGTGTCGCCGGCCGGCAGCCGCAACGCCTTGTTCACCGACATCGGCTCCAGCACCTACCCCACGATGACGCTGCGGCTGGATGACGAGGCCGCTATGCCCCTGGGCCTTTTCAGCCCCGTGAACAACTTGATCATGCAGCCCGAACCAGACTACCGCCTGAGCTGGTTCGATGGCGCGCCGGCCCTGGGCGTCTGGTCGCTGGTGCTGTATGACGACAGCGCCTTCGATGGCGGTGTGCTGTCCGAGTGGAGCCTCACCGCCTGCGTACCCCCGGAGCCGCCCGTGTGCCCCGCCGGCAGCCTGCCGGCCGTCCTCATGCAGGCCGATTTTGAGACCGGCCCCAGCGGCTTCACGCACAGCGGCGCCAACGACGAATGGGAGCTGGGCCTGCCCACCGGTGCGCCCATCAGCAGTTGCAACAGCGGCAGCGGCTGCTGGGACACCGATCTCGACGGCCTCTATAACGCCTTCAGCAACCAGGACCTGTTTTCGCCGGCCTTGTCGCTGGCGGGCTACGTGGGCGCGGCCTGGGTCACCTGGGCGCAGAAATACCAGCTCGAGACGGCCACTTTCGACCACGCCTCGGTCGATGCGGTGGATGCCGATGACAACTACCTCCGGCTGTGGGAGTGGCGCGACGGCACTATGGAAACCTCCGTGGGCAGTCCGCCGGTCACCGTCGCCGAGAGCGCCGGCTGGGGTCTGCACACCGGCGACCTGAGCGCCTTTCTCGGGCGCGCCATCAAGTTGCGCTTCCACCTGGATAGCGACGAGATTGAGCAGTTCGACGGCCTGGCCATCGACGATGTGACCGTCACCGCCTGCCAGACCTACCAGCTCTACTTGCCGCTGACACCCAAGTAGCGCCGCGCGCAGCGTCCATGCCGCCCACCTATGCCGGGCTGGGCCGCCGCGCCCTGGCCTTTGCCCTCGACTATCTGCTCATCGCCGCCTACCTGGGCGTGCTCGTGGGGCTGGGCGTGGCGGTCCAGCAGTTCGCGCCGGGCGTGGCGGGGGCGCTGTTCGGCCACCCGCTCACCGGCGAACTGACCGGCTTGGTGCTCATCACCCTGCCCGTGGCGCTGTACTTTGCCGGGCTGGAGGCGGCGGCCGGGCAGGCCACATGGGGCAAGCGCCGCCTGGGCTTGCGTGTGCAGCGGGCCGACGGCACCCGCCTGACCTTCGCCCGATCGCTGGGGCGCACGGCGCTCAAGTTTGTGCCGTGGGAGCTGGCCCACGCCTGCATCTGGCAGATCAGCTTCGCGGCCGACCAATCGTCGCCCTGGTTCGCGGCCGGGTTCGCGCTGGTGTGGTTGCTGGTGGGCGCGAACGTGCTCAGCCTGCTCCTGCGCCCCACCCGCCAAACCCTCTACGACGGGCTCACCAGCACCGTGGTCGTGCGCGCCCGCTAGCCGCCCATCCCACCTCTCACCTCTCACCTCTCACCTCCCACCTCCCACCTCCCCTTGCCGCCAGCCCTCGCCCGCCGTAGAATGGAACCACCATGACCGGCTTGACCTCCAACTGGCGCCACGCCCTTGCCCGCCTCAGCCTCGCGCCCCTGCGCCCGTGGGGCTGGCTGGCCGCGCTCTACGTGGCCGCCTACGGCCTGGCGCTCCTCCTGCGCCTGGCCGGCGACGAGTGGTGGATGAACGCCAGCCTGGCCTTGCTGGTGCTGCCCGGCCTGCTGGCCGCTGGCGCCGCCTTCGCCGTCTGGCAGCACCCGCTGCCCGGCCTCACCGCCGCCCACCGCGCGCGGCTACGGCAGGCGTGGGCCTTCTTCGGGCTGGCGCTGCTGTTCTGGGTCACCGCCCACCTGCTGGTTCTGGCCTTTCAGCTTTCCACGGAAGCCGCCGCCCCGCGCCCGTGGATCGCCGACCTGGTGCGCGTGGCCGGCTACCTGGCGGCCGGCGGCGCGCTGCTGGCCTTTCCGTTTGGCCCGCGCGAGCCGTTCGGCCGCCTGCGCCTCACGCT
>JAYUUW010000278.1:0-10031 GCA_043754665.1 Anaerolineales bacterium
TCCGAGTCGTCGATGCGCACGCCAAACGTGTCTTCCACGAACAGGGACAGATCGACCAGGCTGAACGAGTCGATCAGCCCGCTGGAGATCAGCGCTTCATCGGCGCGGATGACGCGGGCGGGCTGCTTGAGAAGCTTGGCGGCGATGTACGCGCCAAGCTGGGCGGTGGGGGTGTCGGCCATGGGGTCTCCTAAGATGCGGCCACGCTATGGGGCGGCGTTGGCCAGGGCTAAGAGCGCCGGGCCAACCTGCGCCGCCAACTGGCTTTCGCCGAGCGGGGTCAGGTGGATCGGGCTGTCGGTGTATTCGGTGTTCGCCACCGCGTCCCACAGGTCGAGATAGTGCCAGCTGTGGGCGGCGGCCGCCTGAGCCAGCAGCGTGCGATACGCGTCGTAGGCCCAGCGCGGGTAGAAGAAATTATAGCGGATGTCGCTGTTCTGCCCGGCGCTGACAAACATGGGCTCGTTGACCAGCAGCACCGGCGTGCTGCCCGCCGCCTGCACACCCGCCGCCAGCACCTCAAAGGCCAGGTCGCCGGTGGTGAGTGTGTGCGGCGGCTGGAGGCCGTGAAAGCCCGCATCGGCTTCAAAGTCTTCTTGGCGCGGGGTGTAGTCGGCGGGAATGTCCTGGTCAATGCCGGTGCCGGCCCACAAGAAGCCGTACAACTGCAAGCGCAGCAGGTCGGCCAGGGCGCGCCGCTGACCAATCAGGGTGCGATCCCACAGTGAGGGCGTGACCAACTGCGGGTCATTGGGGTCCAGGTTCAGTTGGTACTGCGCGATCAGGCCGCGCACGGCGGCGGCGTTGTTCTGCACCAGCGGCGGAAACAACTGCTTGTCAGGCGGGAAGGACTCGAGCGTGACCAGCCAGACAACCTGGTCGGGCTGGTACACGGCCAGGCGCGAGAGCAGCAGCAGGTCTTTGGTGAGCGAGAGGATGGGGTAGCCCAGGTTGTAGGCCACCACGCGCCGGCCGTCGGCGGTGACCAGCCCGGCGGCGTTCAGTTGGGCGGCTAGCGTCTGCTCGGCTGGGAGCAAGAAGCCCCAGACCGACGAGTCGCCCACCAGCAGCACGCGGTACTCGTCCGCCGCCTTGGGGCGGGCCACAGCGTGCGCGCCCAAGAGCGCCTCGAGTTGGTACAGGCTGAGGTTGTACGACTTAGTAGCGTCGGTGCCGTAGGGCAGGCGCAGGCGGCCCGGCAGCACGCTGTTGTAGAGGGTGAGGCGGCCGAGCGCAGGCAGCGGGTTGGCGGCCACGAACAGCAAGTTGACGGCCACGAACAGCAGCGCGGCCTTGACCAATACGTTGCGGACGAAGCGCGCCGGGGACGGGGAGGCGGGAGGCGGCGTAGTCATCGGCGGGATGACCTAACCCCCGGCCCCATCCCGCGATGAGTACATCGGGCGCGGGGAGGGAGCCGCTGAGTACAGCGGGTGACTTTTTTACGAGGCGGCGCGGCGGAGATCATGGTGGTTGGTACTCAGGTTAGGCCGAACAGGGTAAGGAGGACATTCCAGGCCAGGCCGGGCGCGGGGAGGGCGAACCACACCCAACCCAGGGCCACGTAGTGAAAGGTGAGGAAGACCCCCAGCCAGTGTGCGGCGCGCTTGAGGCGCAGGCGGCCGTCGAGCGCGGCGGCGCGCGGCTTGGTGTAGTCGGCCCAGCGGTTGTGGATGAACAGGCCCAGCCCGTGCCACACGCCCCAGATGACGAAGTTCACAGTGACGCCATGCCACAGGCCGATGAGGACCATGACGACCATTTGCGTGAGCAGGATGATGACGGCCGGCGGCAGCGGGCGGGCGCGCAGGGCGCGGGTGAGCGGGTTGAAGACATAGGCCCGAAACCACTGCGAGAGCGTGATGTGCCAGCTATTCCAAAACAGCGTGAGGTTCTGGCGCGTGTACGGCCGGTCGAAGTTCTCCGGCAGGCGGATGCCGACGAGGCGACCGATGCCGATGGCGATATCGGTGTAGCCGCTGAAGTCGAGGTACAGCCGCCAGCCATACGCATAGACCAGCACCCACAGCCACAGCGCGGAGTGCGTCTGCTCGGCGTTGGCGGCGTTGAGGGCCACCAGCGCCAGGCTGTCGGCCAGCACAAACTTCTTGAGCACGCCCAGGACAATGCGGGTGCCGCCGTCGAGCAGCACCGCGCCGTCGAGCTTGAACGGGGCGCGCTCGTCCTTGATGAAGCGCTCCACCCGGTCAATCGGTCCGGCGGTGAAGGCCGGGAAGAACAGCGCATAGGTGACGAACTCGCGCAGGGCCACGTTGGGCAGGCGGCCCAGCGCCCGGTCGCGCAGCACATGGATGAGGCGAAAGGCCACGTAGGAGAAGCCCAGCCAGCGCAGGTCGGTGGCAAGCGCCAGGGCAGGCGACTGCCCGCCCACGGCGCGCAGCAGGGCGGCGGCGGCGCGGCCCAGCGGCTCGGTCTTGAGAATGGCGAACAGTGCCAGCAGCACCACCACGCCCCCGCCCCATATCCAACCCGCAGCGGGCAGGCGCTTATGCGCCAGGGCCAGCAGCCCCGCCAACGCGGCGACGACGGCCACAACCACCACCACGCTCACGATCTCCGGCGGACGGTCGGGCGTGAGGCAGCACACCGCGCCCACGTAGCGCGGCAGAGCGATGAACAGCACCAGCGCGGCCAGCACGGCGGCGGTGCGCCACGTATCGCGTGCTGGGTTCGCGGGCGCGGTGGCGGCCCCCGTGGCCGGCACGCGGGCGGGCGGCGCGGGCACCGGCTGGGTGAGGGCCCACACCAACACAGTGAGGCCGAGCGTGGCCGTGGGGAACCAAAAGTCAAAGTAGCGCAGCGGCGTGAGCGGCTGGAGCCAATACACGGCCAGCACGCTGACGACCAGCAGCAGCCAGCCGCGCGCCCGCGCCGGGAGCAGCGCCCCGCCGGCGAGGGCCAGGGCGGCGAAGACCAGGAGGTGGAGGAGGGTCATGGGGGAGGGGGACCCAAGGGACTCAGGGGAATGCAGAGGGGTATAAGGGGCATAGGGGGTCTAAAGGGAAGGGCAGGCAGCGGCCGAGATTGCCGTCATGACCTTCCGATTTCCTGTCACCGCTGTCATCGGCGCACAGGTTCTTGTCAGTCTTGTCATCGGCGCACAGGTTCTTGTAAGTCTTGTCATTGGCGCACAGGTTCTTGTCAGTCTTGTCATCAATCAGCGCCAATAATGGCGCGGCGGCCACACCAGTGTGGCGAGTAATTGTTGTTTTAACAAGCGGTTGGGCGCGAAATGGGAAAACTTTAAGGTTGGCGGCGGCAGCCAGCTAGTGATAGGTGCGAGTGCGCGTGAAGGCCCACAGGGTTCGGCCGAGAAGCACACGGGCCTGCGTCCGACGCCGGACGCAGGCCCGATTTTACCTGAGCGCAGGGTTTTGAGCGCGCGCTAAAAGCCCTGGTAAATCCACTGCGGCGCGGCATCGGCAGTGACGATCAGCGCGCCGATGACGATCAGGCACAGGGCCACGGCCGCCGCGTTCTCGCGCGTGCCGGTTTGCCCCCACCACGCCCGCACTTGCTGCCAGAGAGCCATAGCCTAGCGCCCGCCGGTCAGGTTGTGCAGCGCATCGCAGGCCGGGCAGCCGCCGCCGGGCCGGAGCATGGCAAAGCCGGCCTGCGGGTCATCGCTGTAGAGCGTCAGGTCGACGTTGAAGATGATGATCATGCGCACGGTGCTGCTGCTGCGGCCCAGGCTCACGGCCTCGGCCAGCCATTGGGCCTGCTCGGCCAGGCTGGTGTTGCCCGCCCAGCCAAACGCGCCCGGCAGCGGGCCGTAGCCCTCCGAGGTCAGGTAGCCCAACTCGGTGAAGCACAGCTTGCGCGCCCCGCCGAAGGCATTGTAGTAGGTGGACACCATGCCGGCGTAGTAGCGCGTGTAGTACGGGTCGCGCGGGTCGCCGCTAGTCTGGGTGGGGCTGAGAATGCCCTCGTTGTAGTGCACGCCGATGCAGTCCATGTAGTTGGCGGCCCCGGCGGCGGCCATGCCGGCGATGAAGGCGTTGTCGTTCCACACGCGGGCGCGGCCAAACGCGCCCTCGGCCCCGGTGGGCGCAGGCGCGCCAGAGATGACCATGGTGCCGGGGTTGGCGCCCTTGATCGACAGATACGACTGGCGCAGCAGCTCGGTGTACTTGGCGGGGTCGATCTCGCCCACCGGCCACTCGCGGTCGATGTTCATTTCATTCCACACTTCGATGGCGTCCGCGCCGAAGCGGGCCAGGTCGCCCACAAAGCGGGCATAGTCGCCGTAGTTCGCGCCGCCGGCAATGTCGCCGGGGCTGCCGAGCACGCTCAACAGAATTTTGAAGCCCTTAGCGTGCGCGTCGCTGATCAGGCCGGCATCGGCTTGCGCGCCGGGGCTCCAGCGTACCTGGCGCTTGACCCACAGCATGCCGGCGAAGCGCATCAGGTCCGGCCGGTCAAAGCCGGCCACCTGCCCGCCAAACTCAAAGCCGCTGTTGGTCACCGGCCCCACGGTGGGCGGGGTGACGCCGACGGTGGGCTTGAGGTTGAAGCGGGCGGTGTAGTAGGTGGTCAGCCCGCCGTTGATGGTCACGGGGCCGCTCACCGGGCCATCCCACCGGCCGGCGCTGGCCCCCACCACCGCGACCGTGAGCGTGTGCGTGCCGAGGCCCAGGTTGAACACCCCGCGCGCCCCCGCCGCCACACGGCCGATTTCGGTGCCATTGATGATCACCTGGCAGGCGGCATCATCGCCCGCGCCCTTGCGGTTGATCTGGCACAGCACGTTCAAGCTGCCTTGCAGCCAGACCTTGGTGGGGCGCAGGTTGGCAAAGCGCGTGCCGTTGGCCGCGGCCGAAGCGGTGG
This sequence comes from Anaerolineales bacterium, assembly GCA_043754665.1. Lineage (GTDB taxonomy): Bacteria > Chloroflexota > Anaerolineae > Anaerolineales > UBA6663 > JADZEK01. Next base: position 4,849 of record JAYUUW010000278.1, read on the forward strand.
TGCTCACATCGGCCCAGCGGTAGCGCGCGCCGGCGGCCGGGTCGGTGATGTTGCGGGCCTCCAGCGTGTGCGCCACGCCGGAGGCGACGGTGAGATCGACCGTATTGACCTGGCCGACGATGAAGTTGCCGTTGAGGTAGATATCGCCCAGCAGCCCGGCGGGCAGCAGCGCGACTTTGAGAATGCCCTTGTGCGAGAACGCGCCGGTCAGGTAACTGGTGCGGCCCACGCTGATCACGGGCGCGTCGTCGCGGGTGAGGGTGTTCCAACTGTTGGCCTGCGCGCCCACCAGGTCGGTGTGCACAGCGCGCGCGCCGGGGGCGAGTGTGTACTTGCCCACCGCGCCGGGGCCGAGGTCGGGCATGGTCACGCCGTCGATGGTCACGCGGCAGGCCACGTTGTCGGTCACCTTCCAGCCGGTGGGCTGGCAGGTGTAGTTCAGCGTGCCGCGAATGTACTGCTGGCGCGGGTAGAAGAAGGCGCGCCAGGTGACGCCGGCCCCCAACTGCTGCACGAAACTCTGGTCAGGATAGATGAGCAGGCTGCCGTAACCGGCCACCGAGGGGTCTTGCATGTTGCGAACTTCGATGGTGTGCGCCACGCCGGGGGTGGTGGTGAGGCGCGTGCCGTTGACGCCGCCGACGATAAACGCGCCATCGAGGTAAAAGTCGCCCACGGTGCTGGGCAGGCTGATGGATACATCAAAGCAGGCGGCGGCCGGGTCGCACGGGGTGCCCTGCTGAGCGGCGGCGGGGCGGGCCAACCAGGGGGCGGCCAGCAGGGCCAGCGCCACGAGCAGGCCGCGGGTAAACGCGCTGGTAAGCGTGCTAGTAAGCGAGCGGGTTTTCAAAAAAGCCATGGATACTCCTTTATACGCGAAAGTCAGAACTGCTACCAACTACCGGAAGTACTGGAACGTGCCGGTCTGGGTGTAGGTGTGCGCGCAGGTCGGGTCGGCATTAGAAAAGTAGGTTTGCGAGAGCGTGAAGGCCGTGTCACTGGAGAAGGCCACCGTGAGCGTCACCGTGCCGGTGCCGATGCCATTGGGGCCGGCGTAGCTGTAGGTGCGGTCGGCGATCTTGGTGAAGGTGTAGTCTTCCGGCACGGTGTTGTGCCAGGCCAGGCTGCTGCCGCTAGGCGTGATCTGCACCAGCCCATACGGCGGGTTGAAAGGGTTGGCGCAGCCGCTGTTGTCAACCGTGGAGCTGACATCCCAGATGGAGGGCGCGGTGAAGATGGTCTGGGCGCTGGTGGCGGTCGCGGCCGGCACCGTGGCCGTCGCGGTGGCGGCGTCGGTCGCGGTCGGCGTGGCGCTCGGCTTGGGCGTGGCGCTCGGCACTGGGGTGTTGGTGGCGGTAGGCGGCGCCGCAGTGGCGGTGGCCGATGCCACTTCCGTGGCGGTGGCGGAGGCCACGGTGGTCGCCGTGCTGGTCGCGGCCGGCGCGGCCGAGGTGGGGGCGACCGGAGTACCGGTCGGGGCGGTGCAGGCGGTGAGCGCGGCCAGCGCCAACAGGGCGGCCAGGCGGCGCAAACCGGCAAAACGATGGGAAAAGGTGTAGTCAGTCAACAATCCACTCCTCTAACAATGGGGCGAACGGGCAGTGCGATTATAAAGTATCACCAATTGGGCTACAAGAACGCCCAGGTCCGGGGGCGGCGGGGCTGGGGGTTGTGGCCGGGGCGGTAGCTCGGTACAATTTGCCCTAGGCGGGCGCAGGTGGCGGGGGCCTGGAAGGTGGAGCGGACCTTCGCCTGGTTGGACAACTTCCGCCGCCGGGTCGGGTGCTGGAAGCGGCATCTTACGATGCGCGTAGCGTGGCGTTCTTCCATCTGACCCGTATGCTGATCACGCTTAACCGGTTGTGAAACCAATTCCAGCGTTTTAATCGAAATAGTGGAGAGCGGAGACGCATGCATCGGATTGACCCAGAAATGCCCTGGGGCATTCACCGTGACCTAGCGATTGTTGCTAGCTCCACGTTCATTTGGGGTTTGGGTGAAGGTTTGTTTATCTTCTTCCTGCCATTGGCGCTCCAACAGTGGAACACAGATGCCGTGCAAATCGGGGCTGTCCTCAGTATGATCGGCGTAACGATGGCAGTCGTACAGGTTCCCGCGGGGTATTTGTCTGACCGTTTTGGCGCGCGACCACTCATTTTTGCAGCCCTAAGCTTAGGGATTGCCTCTGCCATCGTTATGGCTGCGGCGCGTAGCCTGCCTTTTTTTGTCGCCGGGTTATTGGCCTATGGTTGTACTTCGTTTATTAGCGCTCCCATGAACAGCTATGTCACCAGTTTACGTGGTCGTTGGACGGTACAACGCGCGGTTACGTTCCGCGCGGCCGCCTTCCAGGTGGGTGCGATTGTCGGACCGCTACTGGGCGGTTGGATTGCAAACACCGCCGGGCTATCCATCGTCTTTCGGTACTCCGCAGCACTCTTCCTGGCAGCTACGCTCGTAATGTCCCTTGCCAGCCGTCCATTCGTGTTGGAGCCTCAAGCGGCCTCTATCCATCTCGTCAGCCCAATCGCGAACCCCCGGTTCCTTGGATTACTGGGAGTCGTTTTCTTCACGATCATCGCTATTAGTGTCCCACAACAACTGACCTCACTTTATCTCCAGAACGTTCATCGCATTTCGATCCAACAAATCGGAATCATGGGAACGATGGCAAGCATTGGCACCGCCCTCACGATGTTCGCCCTTGGGAATCTACGCGTATCAACGGGAATGCTGATTGGGCAGCTACTTCTCGCTGGCTTTGCACTTTTGATGTGGCGCGGCCAAAGCGCGATCGCCTTTTTCGTGGGTTACTTTTTCGTTGGTGGGTACCAACTATACCGTTCAATGGCCCTCGCTTTTTCGCGCTCGTTGGTCAAAGTCGGAGATACCGGATTGGCATATGGCCTCGTTGAGACGGGGAACGCTCTGGCAGTCGTCGTCGCTCCCCTGGCAGCCGGATTCCTATACAATTACCGACCAGAGGCCGTCTATATAGCCAGCTTAGGCGCGCTCGCCATCACCGTTGGTCTCAACCGGCTGCTCTTTCAGGCAAAGCGCACTGAGCTGCTTCCCACGCAGACGGTTTAGATCAGAACTTTATGGCCAAGGTATTGATGCTTTGATTTTGCATGACAAGTCTTACAACCTTAAAGCGTGCCAACACAGCGGGCGGCGGCCCTGGTTCACTAGTCGAATGAGGAGCGTTGGAATGCGGATGTCATTATTACGAATCGCGCCCTGGCTGGTGCTTGCGGGTTTCGCGCTGGCCGGCTGCCAGAGCGACCAGGAAGCGCCGGCCAAGGCGATTGAGGCCTACCTGGCGGCTAAAGTCGAGAGCAATGTGGACGAGATGACCCGGCTGTCGTGTCCGGCGTTTGAGGCGCAGGCCCAGATCGAAGCCACCTCGTTCGCGTCGATGGATGCCAAGCTGGAGGCCGTAAGCTGCACCACCGGCGCGGCCGACGGCGGCTACACGCGGGTGAGCTGCACCGGCCAGATCACCACCACCTACCAGGGCGAGAGCCGCGCGTGGAGCGTGTCCGACCACCCGTATCTGGCGCTGGATGACGGCGGGGAATGGCTGATGTGCGGCTACGGCCAATAGCGATCAGCATTATTGGAAATATGCGTGAGCGCCCGGGTTCCCAACCACCGGACCAGGCCCTAGACTTTATCGGTAATAGTCGGCGGCAATATTATCAGGGGCCAACCGTGTGTGACTTATGCTTGATGACGTCCATCGGTGGGATTTCTCACCCGCCCAAAAGACAGCGCAAGGCAAACTGACCTGAGGCGGGGTTCGAAATGACAGTTAAGTTGAGCGGATGCAGTCCGGCGATTGGGAAACCAGGGCACTCGCGCCTATTTCCGATAGGTCTAGCAGCTAACGGCCGCCGGCCGCCAGCACGGCTTGCAGCGCCTGGAGTGTCACCAGGTTGCGCACCGTGAAGCCGTACTGCAAGCTCTCGGGCGTAAACTGGTCCACGCGGCCCTGCCCTTCCGGCGGCACGCTGAGGTGAATGGTGTCGTTCGGGTCCACGCCGTGGTGCGGCAGCGGCGCCAGCGCGCGGTTGAGGTTCAGCAGCGGCAGATCGTAGTCCAGCGCGATCTGTACCACCACCTGGTTGAGCAGCAGCGACTTGGCCTCGTCTTCCGGGCGGGTCGGGAAAGTGCTGAGAATCGGCAGCACTTGGGCATCTAATGTCTTAATCACCAAAGTGCGGTAAAAATAATCGAAGGTGGCCGCGTCGGTGAAGGCCACATCGTTGGTGCCAAACATAATCACGGCCACGCTCGGCTGGGCCACGCGGAACTCGCAGGCCGCCGGCGACTCGCCGCCCTCGCACCACTGCGGGTTGGCCCAGGTGGCGTCGAGCGGCCCGGCGATGTTGAACCCGGCGGCGGCGGCCAGGCCCACGGTGGCAAACGAATCAAGCTGCCAATCGCCGGCGCGGGCCGGCACACCGCTATACTGGTCGAGCACGGCTTGCAGGTCGGCGTAGGGGCCCAGGTCGTACTGGCCCTCAGCAAAGGTCACCAGGAAGTGCTCGTTCTCGGTCATGCAGTCGCCGAGCTTCGAGAAGATGTGCGGGTTGTTGCCCGCCGCCAGCCCGGCGGTGTACAGGGCGCTGGCGGTGGCGCTGATCTCCGGCACAATCGCGTAGTCGTCCAGGTTGATGTGGGCGACGGTGGCCGGGTCGAACGCGCCCAGCTTGGGCGGCGCGGGCCGGGGGCGCACGGCGCTCTCAGCGGTGGGGGTCGGCACCGGCACAGTGGGCGCCAGGGTGGGTGAGGGTGTGGCGCTGGCGCAGCCGGCCAACAGCCAGCTCAGCAGGATGACGCTCACAGTCAAGCGGTTTAGGGGCAGGGTCAGTCGGGACATGCGGGCATTCTACCCGGCCGGCCAGCGACCGTAAAGGCACGAAAAAGGCATGGGTGCGATGGTGTTGAAAACTTTGGCGCGGAGCATGGTGTTGGTAATGGTATTAGCCGGGGTGCTGGCCGGGCCGCTGTCGCCCGCCCGCGCGGCGGCGGCGGTGAGCTTTACGGTGACGGTCAAGAGCGCGTTTCTGCGCGCCGGGCCGAGCTATACGGCGGCGGCCATGTACTCGGTGTTCGCCGGCCAGACCTACGGCATCGTCGGCCGCAGCGCCGACTCGGCCTGGCTGCTGCTCGATTTT
>JAYUUW010000279.1:0-2032 GCA_043754665.1 Anaerolineales bacterium
GAGCTCATCAACACCGCCCAGCGCCCCGTCATCCTGGCCGGGCACGGCGTCATCATTTCCGGCGCCATGCAGCAACTGAAAGACTTCGCCGAGAAGACCAGCACGCCGGTGGCGCTGACCCTGCTGGGCCTAGGCGGGCTGCCCGCCTCGCACGAGCTGAACCTGGGCATGATGGGCATGCACGGCGAGGCCTGGGTCAACAACGCCATTCAAGAGGCCGACCTGCTGCTGGCCTTCGGCATGCGCTTCGACGACCGCGTGACCGGCAATTTGAAGACCTACGCGCCCTTCGCGCGCAAAATCCACATCGAAATCGACCCGTCGGAGTTGAACAAGAACGTCAAGGTCGATGTCGGGCTGGTGGGCGACCTGCGCGAGGTGCTGGACGAATTGCTGCCGGTGGTCGCCAAGAACGAGCACGCCGCCTGGCTGGCCCACATCGACGAGATGAAGGGCGACTCGGCGGTGCGCGACATTCAGAACCTGCCCGACAGCGGTCACCTGTTTGCGGCGCATGTCATCAACGACCTGTGGCGGCTGACCAATGGCGAGGCCATTGTGGTCACCGATGTAGGCCAGCACCAGATGTGGGAAGCCCAATACTGGAAGCACGAGCAGCCGCGCTCGCTCATCACCTCGGCCGGGTTGGGCACCATGGGCTTTGCGCTGCCGGCGGCGGTGGGCGCGAAGTTTGCCTGCCCCGACCAAGAGGTGTGGGTCATCGCCGGCGACGGCGGCTTTCAGATGACCATGGCCGAGCTGGCGACCATCGCGCAGGAAAAGATCAAGATCAACGTCGCCATCATCAACAACGGTTACCTGGGCATGGTGCGCCAGTGGCAGGAATTCTTCTACGAGCGCCGCTACGCCGCCACGCCGCTGCTCAGCCCGGACTTCAGCAAGCTCACCGAGGCCTTCGGGCTGAAGGGCATGCTGGTGACCGAGCGCAGCCAGTTGCAGGCCGCCGTGGAAGAGGCCCGCGCCCACCCCGGCACGGTGGTGATTGAGTTCCGCGTGCAGCAGGAAGACACCGTGTTCCCCATGGTGCCGGCCGGCGCCGACCTCAACCACATGATCCGCCGCCCCAAGCCGGAGGCGGAAACTGAACTGGCGGCCGACGTGGCCCCGGTGCAAACCGAAGTGCAGTGGTAAAGGATTAGGCATGGACCATACCTTTGTCGCCTATGTGGAAGATTTGCCCGGCGTGCTCAACCGGGTGGCCTCGCTGTTTCGGCGGCGCGGCTTCAACATCGAGTCGCTGACGGTCGGGCACACCGACCAGCCGGGCGTGTCGCGCATGACCATCGTGGTCGACACCGACGAATTCGGCGCGCGCCGGGCCGAGGCCAACCTGTATAAGCTGGTGAACGTGCTGCGCGTCGAAGACGTGACCAACCAGCCCAGCGTGGTGCGCGACCTGGCGCTGATCAAAGTGGCCGCCGACGGCAACAACCGCACGCACGTCATGCAGTTGGCCGATGTCTTCCGCGCCCGCGTGGTCGATGTGGCCAACGAGTCGCTGATTCTGGAGATCACCGGCACGGTCGACAAGATCGACAGCCTGGTTGATGTGCTGCGGCCGTTCGGCATCATCGAGATGGTGCGCACCGGCATCGTCGCCATGCGGCGCGGCTCGGGCGCGGCCGACAACCGGCCGCCGCGCGTCGCCGCGCAGGTGCCGGCCGAAATGGTCGATGATGCGGTGTCGTACTCGGTGTAACCGCCCAAACCCACACTTACCCGGACCCGCCGCCGCCTGAACCCATAAGGCGGCGCGGCTCATTTTTTAGACCTTATAGAGGAGCTATCGCATGGCAAAGCTTTATTACGACCAGGACGCCGACCTCGCCCTCATCCAGAGCAAGAAGGTCGCCGTGATCGGCTACGGTTCGCAAGGGCATGCGCACTCCCTTAACCTCAAGGACAGCGGCGTGACCGTGCATGTGGGCCTGGCCGAGGGCAGCAAGAGCCGCGCCAAGGCCGAAGCCGCCGGCCTTACCGTGACCTCGGTGGCCGAAGCCGCCGCCTGGGC
>JAYUUW010000280.1:0-5281 GCA_043754665.1 Anaerolineales bacterium
CCGGGCGAAGCCGCCGGCGGCCGACAACAGTAAATGTAGCAAATAGTTATTACGGAAGGCTATCGCGCCTGCATGGGCGGCCGGAATGCGCGGGTTCTAAGCCGGCGCTAAGGTTCGGAGCCCAGGCGGGTGAAGGACTGCAACAGGAGGCCGAGGCCGAGCGCGAGGAGGACGACCGGCAGAAACAGGTTATTGCCCACCACGCCCAAACTGAGCAGCAGCCAGAACGTGCCTAGGCCGAGCAGCAGCGTGCCGCCGACCACACCCCCGCCCTGCCGCCGCCGCAGCCCCCGGCTGAGCAGCCACAGCCCGGCCAACAACACCAGGACCGGCCACCAGGCGAAGACGCCGCTGTTGAGCAGGTTGAGGTTCTTGAGCAGAACGAGCCCGCCAAGGACGATTAGCAGCAGGCCCCAGAAGAGCGGGTCACGGGTGCGCATGGGCATGGGTGGTGTTGGGCGGCGAGTGTCGTTCAGCCGGGGGCGAGACGCGAGGCGCCATCCGCGCAGGGCCCGCGCGAGGGCTGGCGACCGAGGGCGGGTTACTCAGCACTTGGCCGGGGCGGAGCGAAAGGTCGCAGTACCGATTGGGTCGGGGTCGAGATTCCTCACCGGCCAAAAAGGAATGCGAAGTCCAACGGCCTGAGGCCGGTTGCTCAGAAACAAAACTCGTGTGATAGCGAGCGGCGGCCGTTCTCGCGAACGGCCCTACGCTGCTAGCGGTTGGGTCGGGGCCGAGCGCGTTTCGGCCATGGGGACTGGCGCGCAGCGCTATGCGGTCTTCGGATTGACAAATCAGGCGGAAGGATGCCGGCAAATGGCTGCCTGAGCCAAGTAGGGATGGAGCAGCGCTGCACAGGTCGTTCGGAGTAACCCGGCCAGAAGGATGGGTAGAGCCCGCGGGCGAGGGCAGCAGGTTAATCGTCGTCATCGTCGAAGATATCTTCGTCGTCGTCGGGCACGAGGCGTTTTTCCATGACCCAGCACGGCTCTTCGACCACCTGCTGAATGCCGTTGACGTCTTGGAAGTACCAGACGCCGGGATCGTCGGCGAAGGAGCGGTAGCCGAGGCGCTCGTAGAGGCGAAAAGCGCCAGGGTTGTCTTTGCCGGCGGCGATGACGGCGGTGGTGTAGCCACGGGCGCGCAGGGCGGCCTCCGCACTGGAGAGCAGGCGGGTGCCCAGCCCCTGGCCTTGCAGCTCAGGCCGGACGCGCAGCGAGTAGAGGTAGCCCCGGCTGTAACCATCGGCGTAGCGCGTTTCGGTGCTGGACAGTTGAATAAAGACCTGGCCGACCACCCGCCCACCGCTGGCGGCCACGAGCATGATGCGCTGGCCGCGCAAGGCGTCTTCAAACGTCTGCCGGTAGACACGGCGGTATTGGGTGTAGGCGCCCTCCCATTCGAGCGCGGGCAGCTCGGCCTCGCGCAGGGAGCGGATAGTAATCTTTTCGACCTCGACACGATCAGCCATGCTCAACCAGCCTCGGGGTTGACCCACTGCCGGGCGAGCGCCAACTCGGCGGCCCGGCTGGTCAAGGTACCATCCAACCGGCCAGCGCGCAATTGCCACAGGAGGGTCTTAAACGCCGGCCCGGCGGGCAGGCCGAGGGCCAGCAGGTCGTCGCCGGTGAGGGCCGGGCGGACGAAGCGCCAGTCGGACAAATAGCGGTGCAGCACGGGGCGCGCACTGGGGTGCAGCACAGAGGCGGCGACCAAGCCGGCTTCAGGCAGGCGGTCGAGCACGGCCACGACCTCAGACGGGAGCGGCGGGTCGGTCCACAGGCCAGGCTGAAAGGCGAGCGCGGCGGTGACGGCCTCGGACACATCGCGGGTGACAGTGAGGCGGGCCAGCGCGCCGGGCGACTCGCCAGTAGCAGCCGACAGCAGCAGGGACAGGTAGGCGGCGGCCTGGAGCAGGCGGAGGTCCACGCGCGAGTCCGGGCGGGGCAATTCGCGAATGACGGCGGCGCGCTCGGTTTCGGACGGCCCCCATTGCAGGGCCGGGTGGACGGCGGCCAGCGCACCTAGAGCGGCGAGATACGCCAGCGCAGCAGGTGCGGAAGATTCGGCAAAGATCAGCTCGAACTCATGGCGCAGACGCTCGCCGGAGAGGGTGGGCAGGATGGGCAGGGCCGAGGGCAGTCGGTCGAGCGTGTCGGCGGCGATTTCAAACCCCAAACGTTGGGCGTAGCGCACGGCGCGAAACAGGCGCGTGGGGTCGTCGCGGAAGCTGGCGGCGTGCAGAATGCGCACCTGGCGGGCGGCGAGGTCGGCCTGCCCAGTGAAAGGATCGACCAACTCGCCCAGGTGGTCGCCATCGAGGCGCAGGGCGAGGGCGTTGATGGTGAAGTCGCGGCGGGCCAGGTCGGTGGCGATATCGGCGGCGGGGGTGACGCTGGGCAGCCAACCGGGCTGGGCATAGGTTTCGGTGCGGGCCGTGGCGCAATCGACCAGCGCGCCGAGCGGGTCGAGCCAGGTGGCGGTGCCAAAGGCGGCGTGGACGGTCAGCGCACCGCCGAATTGGCGCGAGAAGGCGCGGGCCAGGCGCGGGCCGGCCGGCTCGGGCTCACCGGGGGCGGGCACGGCCACGAGGTCAAAGTCGCCGGGCGGGCGGCCGAGGAGCAGGTCGCGCACGAAGCCGCCAACGAGGTAGGTGGGTGTGCCCAACTCGGCGGCGAGCGACTGCAGCTGCTGGAGGCGCGTGAGGCGCGCGGCGGGCAGAGCGGCAGTGAGGGCGGCGCGCAGGTCAGGGGCGAGCATGGCGGCAGGCGCTTAGGGCAGGCAATCGCACACGAAGTTGAGTTGGTAGGCCACGCCTTCGGCCGGGCCGTCGACGGGCGTGAGGTCAAACTTGATTTGGTTGAGCGGATCGAGCTGGACAGGCAGGCTGAGCGCAGCCGGGTTGCCGGGGGAGGCCTGGGCGGCCTGAGTGTTGCCGCGCGAGTCGACGACAGTGACCTCGACGGTGCCGGTATCGACGGTGACGGTGAGGTCGATGGTCGCAAAGGGCATCACGTCGGCGGTCTGGATGGCGAGGTGCTGGGTCTCGGCCTTATCAAGCGCCTCAATAGTGCGGGTGCACTCGCCGGTGATTTGGATGATCTGGGCAACATCGCTGGAGCAGGCGGCCTGCGCGCTGAGGGTGTTGCCGACACAGGCACTGAGGGCGAGCGCGGCAAGGGTGATGAGTAGGGGTTTCACGCCTAACCTCCGGGGCGGGAGTTTCATATGAGACATTATATATGGGCAGTCGGAAGTCGGAGGTCAGAGGTCGGATGTCGGAGGTCGGCAGTCGGCAGGCGGCAGAGAGAGGAGACGCAGGATGGGAGGAGGGGAGAGGCGGGTGGACGACCTCATCCCCGGCCCTTCCCCGGCGCGGGGAAGGGTGCCTGCGTGACGAGGCAGCGGAGGGATGGCTGCAAGCGCATTGCACAATTCGGGCAGGTCGCGGTAGACTGAGGGGACCAAGCGGCGGTAATGACGAATACGGCACGGCGCAGCGGCGCGCGACCCGGCACGGGGGCTGGGGCGGCGTGGGCGGTCGTGCGCTAAGGAGACGCACGGTGGCAATTGACCTGGACAAGTGGATGGCGCAGCCGCGGATGCTGGCGGAGCGCTGCCGGGGGCTGCCCTTGATTTGGACGCCCGATGTTAAGTGGTTCAACAACGACTGGCTGGGGCCGACGCCGCACGTGCACGACGACGCGACCGAGATCGCGTTCCTGGCACAGGGCAGCCTGGAGATCGAGATCGGCGGGAGCAAGCGCGTGTATGGGCCAGGGGACTTCATCCTCATGCCGCCGGGGAAGTATCACAACTATTGGTTCAGCGGCAGCGAGCCGGTGTGCTTCTTTGTGGCGGTGGCGCCCAACCATAAGTACAACCGGCTGCGGGCCAAGGACTTCACGCCTGACAACTTTGAGGGCGACGCGCCGCACGCCAATGTGTTCGCGGGCGAGGCGCTCCCAAGTAACGAACACTTCAATTGCGAGCGCAAGACGCTGGCGGCCGGCGAGAGCGAAGCGGCGGGCCAGTTGGATGTGCAGGACCGCATTATCTATGTAGTGAGCGGCACCGCGCAGCTAAGCGTCAACCGGCTGGCGGGGGGACTGGCGGCGAACAACTACGTGCACATCCCGGCGACCACGCCGCACCAGATCAGCAACGGCGGGTTTGAGCTGCTGGTGTATATCTCACTCATCATCACCGACCCCTTTACGGCACACGGCACCGTGCTCGAGCACGAGTAGCGCCGACGGTGTCAGCCAGTCAGCCAACCACACTTAAGATTCGGAGCTAAACCGCACCATGCCTAAGCGCGCATCATCGTCAACCGCCCTGCGTTTTGCCTACAGCACCATTAACTGGGGGACCAAGCCCGACCTGGCGGCGACGTTCAAAGAAATCCGGCAGAGCGGCTGGCAGGCGGTGGAATTGTTTGACCACCCGCTCGACTGGCTAGGCACCCCGGCCAACCTGACCCGGCATTTGGGCAAATTGCGGGCGGCTACCTCGTTCGGCATTGCGGATGTGCCGGCCAGTGCCGAACAGCTTACGATTCACAAGCGCCGGATCGAGTACGCGGCGCTGTTCGGGGTGGAGATGTACGGGCTGGTGGGCGGCGGCCGGCTGCGCACGCGCCCCCCAAGCGCCGAGGAATACAAGAACCTGGCGGCGAGCTGCGAAGAACTCGCGAAGTTCGGCGCGCGGCTGGGGGTGGGGCTGGCCTATCACCCGCACACCGGCTGCACCATTGAGACCGAGGCCGAGATCGACATTTTGATGAATGAGACCAAGCAGACGCTGCTGTGCCTGGACGCCAGCCACATTGGGCTGGTGGGCGAAGACCCAGTGGCACATTTGCGGAAATATGCCAGCCGCACCGGGTACGTGCACCTGAAGGACTGGGCAGCGGGCAAGTTTGTGGAGATGGGGCAAGGCACCATCGGGCTTGATTTCGCGGCGATCTTGGGCGAGCTGAAAACGCAGAAGTTCCCCGGTTGGGTGGTGATTGAGCAGAGTCGGAGCGATGTGTCGCCGGCCGAGAGCGCCAAGCTGAACGCCAAGTATTTGAAGTCGCTGGGCTATGCGCTGGCGCTGGATGCGAAGGACCGGCCATGACGCTGGCCCTCGGACTCGTGGGCTGCGGCGGCATGGGCCGCCGGCATGTCTTGGGCATGGCGCGGCTGAAGGGCGTGGGGCGGCTGACGTTTGAGCTGGCGGCGGTATGCGATTTGCTGCCGGAGAACGCGGCGCGGGCGGCGGCTCTGGCCAAAGAGCA
>JAYUUW010000281.1:0-4814 GCA_043754665.1 Anaerolineales bacterium
GCCACGCTCTACGCCCCGCTGGCGCTTTACCTGGCGGCCACGCCCAACTTTCGGCTGCAAGGGCTGCTGGCGTGGCTGAGCTTTGTGCTGGCGGCGGTGGCACTGCGGGCCGGGCGGCGTGTATGGGCCGTGCTGCTGGCCGTGCCGCCCTTCGCGCTGGCGCTGATTGTGGCGGGGCTGATTGTGCTGACCAACCCGCGCTAAGAAATGGATGCTGTAATGAGTTTTAGTTGCGAGGCCCGCGCATGACGCACCTCACCGGCGCGGCGCGCGCGAAGTATGTGCAAAGTATGTTCAGCCGCATTGCCGGGCGGTACGATGTGATGAACCGCCTGATGACGGGCGGGCAAGATGTGCGCTGGCGGCGCTGCGTGGTCGACCTGGCGGCCTTGCCCCCCGGCGGCAAGTTGCTCGACCTCGGCACCGGCACCGGCGACCTGGCGTTTGAGGCGCTGGGCCGCGATGCCGCGCTGCACGCCGTGGGCGGCGACTTTACGCTGGAGATGATGCGCGTGGGCCGCCGCCGGGCCGAGGGGGCCAAGGTGCGCTGGGCCGGCACCGATGCGCTCAACCTGCCGTTTGCGGCCAACCACTTCGACGCGGTGACCTCCGGCTACCTGATGCGCAATGTGATCGACGTGCGCCAAGCCTGGGCCGAGCAGTACCGCGTGCTGCGGCCGGGCGGGCGCGTGGTGTGCCTCGACACCACGCCGCCGCCGCGCAACTGGCTGCGGCCGTTCATCAACTTTCACCTGCATGTCATCATCCCGACGCTGGGCCGGCTGATCGCGGGCGCATCGGACGCCTACACCTACCTGCCGGACTCGACCGAGAACTTTCTGCCGGCCGAGCAGTTGGCCGACCGGCTGCGCGCTGCCGGCTTCCGCGACGTGGGCTTTCGGCGGCTGATGTTCGGCACGATGGCCATTCACTGGGGCACCAAGTGAAGCACACGGTGCCGTCATGCCATTGACACTGCCCGCGCTGACCGGCTTCTTGGCGGCGCACTCCACGCTCGCGCTGGCGACGCTGGCGCCCGACGGCCAGCCGATGGCGGTTAGCCTGTTCTACGTGGCCGACGACGCGGCGCAGGTGTATTGGCTCTCGGCCGCGACCACGCGCCACAGCCGCAACCTGGCCGAGCACCCGCGCGCGGCGGTGACGGTGCACGCCGCCACCTGGCGCTGGACCGAGATCGCCGGCGTGCAGCTCGAAGGCACCGTGAGCGTGGTGCCGCCCGGCGCGGACCGGCAGGCGGCCTGGGACCGGTATGCCGCCAAGTTTCCGTTTGCCGTCGACTTTCAAGCCGAGCTGGCGCGCTCGAACCTTTACGCGCTGGCTCCGCGCTGGGCGCGCCTGATCGACAACGCGCAGGGGTTTGGGCATAAAGACGAGATGGAATTCCCCGCTGTCTGACAGCTAAATAGCAACGGGCCGGTCAGTGACTCTGACCGGCCCGTTTACTTTAAGCCTGCTGCTCAGTCTGGCCTACGCCGGCCCCAGCAACTCCCACAAGATGATTTCGGGCGGCGCGAGGAAGCGCACGCGCGGCGCGCCCTTGCCTTCCATGCCGATGCCGCGGGTGACGTACAGCGTCAAGTCGCCCTCGCGCAGGCGGCCGACCTCGTAGCGCTTGCCGTACAGCGAGGCCGCGAACAGCGCGCCATAGAACGGCAGCCGCACCTGCCCGCCGTGCGTGTGGCCCGAAAGCTGCAAATCGACCCCGGCTTCGTCCGCCTCGGGCGCGAGGTCGGGCGTGTGGTAGAGCAGAATGGTAAAGGGCGCGGGAGCGCTGGCCGCCCGGCCGCGTGCCTCGGCCAGCACTGCGGTCAGGCGCGGGCCATCCACAAACGGCTTGTGCGTGCAGGTGAGGCCGACGAGGTTGATCGGCGCGCCGTCGTGCTGCAGCGTGACCATTTCATCTTGCAGCCAGCGGATGTTGTCGAGCCCGGCCAGCACCTGCGGCACCACCTCCGGCAAGTCCACGGCCGGACTGCCAGAGACGGCGAACACGCCCAGCGGCGCGTGCAGTTCCCGGAGCACCTCGCGCGCCGCCGCCCAGGCCCGCTGGTCGTGCAGGTACGAAAGGCTGAGGAAGTCGCCGGAGAACAAGATCAGGTCGGCCTCGGCGGCGCGCACCTGCCGAATGAGCTCGCGCTCGCGGACGGTGACGCCGATCTCGGCGTGCAGATCGCCCAGGTGCAGCAGCCGCAGCGGCCGCGTGTTGGTGAGCTTGGGTGAGCGCAGCGTCTGGCGGGTGAGGCCCAGGCGCAGCGGTTCGATCCAAAAGCCGTAGATCACCAGCAGCGTGCCCATGGCTTGCAGCGGGAAGCTGACCACGGGCGGCAGCAGCCCGAAGAACACGCGCGGCAGCGCCAGCAGCAGCGTGGGCGGCTTGGCCGGTCCATAGGAGCGCTGGAAGCGCGGCAGCGCCGCCAGCAAGGCCCAATCGGCCAGCAGGAACGCCCACAGCGCCAGCCCGGTGGGCCAACTGCGCCACAGCAGTGCGGGCAGGGCGGCCAGCGCCGCCAGCAGCAGCGCGAACACCGGCCCCGGCAGGCCTTCGATGATGTCGGCCACGCGCAGCATCACATCGAAGCTGTTGCCGTGCGTGCCGGGGAAGTTTTGAATATGCGTGAAGTCGCGTTTGGAAGAGGGCATATCCAAATCGTACCATAGCCGCCGCATGCTATACTGCGGCGCGCCCAAACCACCACCATCGCTGTCTCTATGCCTAAACTCAACCTTGGATTGTTGTCGATCACGCTGGCCGCCCTCACGTGGGGCACCATTGGCGTGGCGGTGGATGTGCTCTACCGCCTGACGCCGACCGGCGCGCTCTCGGTGGGCTTCTGGCGGCTGGCGCTGTCGGCGCCGGTGCTGTTGTTACTCAGCCGCTACTTCGCCGGCCCGGGCTTCTGGCGCATTCAGCGCCGCGACCGCGCGCCGATGCTGCTGATGGGCGCGGCCTTCGCGGCCTACCAGGTGTGCTACTTCGCCGCCATCCCTTACATCGGCGTGGCCGCGGCGGTGCTGGTGAACATTTGCAGCGCGCCGATCATCACGGCGGTGCTGTCGGGCCTATTCCTCGGCGAACGCTTCACCTGGGTGGTGGGCGTGGCGCTGGCGGGCGCGTTGGCCGGGGCGGCGCTGCTGGTGGGCGGCTCGCCCGAGGCGGCCTCGACCAATGCGCTGCTGCTGGGCGGCGGGCTGGCGCTGGGAGCGGGCTTCTCGTACAGCCTGGTGGCTCTCGCGGCGCGCAAGGTTGCGGCGCGCTATCACCCCATTCAGCCCATCGCTATGGCCTTCACGCTCAGCGCCCTACTGCTGCTGCCGGTGGCGCTCGGCACCGGGCTTGATGTGCGCTACCCGGCCGCCGGGTGGGGGCTGCTGCTGTACCTGGCCGTGGTGCCCACCGCCGTGGGCTATGCCTTCTACATGCGCGGCATGCGCACGGTCACCGCCACGGTCTCCACCATCTTCGCGCTGCTCGAGCCGCTGATCTCCACCGTGCTGGCCGTAACGCTGCTCGGTGAGCGACTGTCGCCGGGCAGTGTGTGGGGCGGGGCGCTGCTGCTGGGCAGCGTGGTGTTCTTGTATGTGAAACAACTGCCCTCCGTTGACAAAGCGGCAGGGGCGTTGTAGAGTCACTACACAAACCTATATCAGCATGCAGGGTGCTCCTACTCCCGGATGGGTAGAGCACAAACGGCGAAGCCGGTGGCGATGGGCCCAAAAGAAGGGCCGCATCGGAGTCCGGCGCTGTCGCGCAACTGTAAGCCAGTTCAACTGGTAAGCCAGGTCGCCCGCCCCGCATGCGCTGCCACTAACCTCGCCGAAAGGGGGTGTGCACACTGAGCATGACCAAACCTTGTTCAGATGCCGCCTAAACCCCTTGTCCCGCGACAAGGGGTTTAGTTTTTAATCGCCTATTTGTATTTGCCCTGTTAGGAGATGCCGCATGTTACGTCGTTTCCGTTCGTTCTTGATGCCCCTGCTGCTCCTCAGCCTCGGGCTGGCCGCCTGCGCGCCCGTGGCCACCGTGGTGCCTACCGCCACGCCCGTGCCGGCCACCGCCACCGCCGCGGTCCCGCCCACGGCCGCGCCCATCACCGTCACCGACAGCCTGGGCCGCGCCGTGACGCTGGCCGCGCTGCCCGTGAAGATCGTCTCGCTTGCGCCCTCCAATACCGAAATCCTGTTCGCCCTCGACGCGGGCGACCTGCTGATCGGCCGCGATGAGTTCTCCGACTACCCGGCCGAGGCGCTGGCCGTGACCAGTGTGGGCAGCCTGTATCCCTCGGTCAACGCCGAGGCCATTGTGGACCTGGAGCCAGATTTGGTGCTGGCCGCCGGCATTACCAGCCCCGATGATGTGCAGAAGCTGGCCGACCTCGGCTTGACGGTCTTCACCACCCGCATCGCCGGCACCATTGACGACATCTACGCCGATATCACCGATGTGGGCGTGCTGACCGGCCACACCGCCGAAGCCGCCGCTCTGGTGGCCGACATGCAGGCCCGCGTCGCTGCCGTGACGACCGCCACCGCCGACGTGACCGAGCGGCCCACGGTGTTCTACGAGTTGGACGCGACTGACCCGGCCAGCCCTTACACCACCGGCCCCGGCACGTTTAACGACCAGCTCATCACTCTGGCCGGCGGCGAGAATGTGGGCAATATCTCGACCGAGCAGTATTTCCAAATCAGCCTGGAGCAGTTGGTGGCCGCCGACCCGCAGATTATCGTGCTCGGCTCGTTCACCTACGGCGGGCAGACGCCGGAAATCGTGGCCGCGCGCGACGGCTGGGGCG
>JAYUUW010000282.1:0-3116 GCA_043754665.1 Anaerolineales bacterium
CGCGGCGTCGTTGAGCTGCAACTTGTCCAGCGCTTCTTTCAGCGCGGCGTAGTCCTCGCCATCGACCGGGTACAAGCCGGCGAATACCATCGGCTTGACCTTGATGTAGCCCGGCAGCGGCTCGGGCGCGGGGTGGCTGGCCAGGGTGAGCGTGTCGCCCACGCGGCATTCGAGCACGGTCTTCAGGCCGGTCGCCAGGTAGCCGACTTCGCCCGCGTTCAGCTCGCCGGTGGCGATCATGCCGGGCTTGAACACGCCGATTTCCAGCGGCTCGGCCATCACGCCGGTCGCCATGAGCTTAAAGCGGTCGTCCATGTGCACGCGGCCGGAGACGATACGCAGGTAGGCAATGACGCCCTTGTAGGGGTCGTAGTGCGAGTCGAAGATCAGCGCCCGCAGCGGGCCTTCATCAAGGCCCTGCGGCGGCGGCACCGTCTGGACGATGCGCTCGAGCAGTTGCTCGATGTTGGTGCCTTCTTTGGCCGAGATGGGCAGCACATCTTCGGGCAGGCCGCCCAACAGCGCGGCGATTTCAATGGCCACCTCGTCGGCGCGGGCCGAGGGCAGGTCGATCTTGTTGATGACTGGGAGAATTTCAAGCCCGGCGTTGAGGGCCAGGTAGAGGTTGGCGAGCGTTTGGGCCTCGATGCCCTGGGTGGCGTCGACCACCAGCACCGCGCCTTCGCAGGCCGCCAGCGCCCGGCTGACTTCGTACTGAAAGTCCACGTGGCCGGGCGTGTCGATCAGGTTCATCTCGTAGGTCTGGCCGTCTTGCGCGGTGTAGCTCATGCGCACGGCCGAGGCCTTGATGGTGACGCCCTTCTCGCGCTCCAGGTCCATCGAGTCGAGAATCTGCTCGGTGGTCTCGCGGTCGGAGACGGTGCCGGTCAGGTGCAGCAAACGATCGGCCAGCGTGGATTTGCCGTGGTCGATGTGCGCGATGATACAGAAGTTGCGGATGTGATCGGTCTTCATAGCCATTGGCGGGAGACTTCAGGCCCTACTGCGGGGCGTTCATCTGCCGGGGAGAGAAGTATAACCGATAGACGCGCGTTTCGGAGGGGAATCGGGCGAAAACCTTTGGCCACGAATGGGCACGAATTGGGAACGAATGGGCACGAAGGGGATCGCCAGCGAGGGGGAAGGTGCAAGGGGCGGGGGTTGTAATACAATGGGAAGGGAATCAATCGTGCCTAGCGTGACTGGGTGGTGATGGACTTTGACGGGTCACAATCGAGGCGACCCGTTGCTTGGGGGCAATATGACTGAGGTTTCTTCTTCTCATTCAAACCAATTGACCGAGCTGCTAGTTCAAGCTTACGAGCATCGGCAGAGGCAGGACTACGGGAAAGCCATCGGTCTCTACCATTCCGTGGTCGAGCAATTGGGCGAAACCGCCGATATGGACCAGGCTTTGGCTCATTGTTACTTCCAACTAGGTTTGGTTGAAGGCGATTACGCGAGCTTCCTGGCGGCGGAGTTGTGGTGCAAGCGGGCAATTGAGTTAGCGCCAACAAACAGCCATTATCACGTTGACTTGGGTCAAACCTATTCGTTGGGGGTAATGGACTATCAGGCGGCGGCCGACGAATATCGCACCGCGATAGCGCTCGATCCTAACAATCGGTGGGCGTTTATGGGCGGTGCGGCCCTATACGGAGTGCCAGAAGATGTGGTCACTCTACCGGAAGCGCTGGAGTGGCTGGAGCGGATTGTAAAGCTAGAACCACATGACCCTAACGGCCATTTTAGGTTGGGAGAGTTGTATTGCGAGGCTGGCCGGCCAATTGACGCAGCCACTGAGTGGCGTAAAGCACTCTTATGCCCCCTGCCGCTGGATGCCGGTTCGGCGCAGACGATACGCAAATCCCTGTCCGCTGGGTAACGACAATCGTCGGACTATGCTGGGGCTTCGTCCGCCAGCACGTGGTCAATCGCCGCCGGCACGTCGAGCGCAGGCGCTTGGCCGGGGCGCAGCCAGACGAGGAACTCAATGTTGCCCTCGGTGCCTTTGATGGGCGAGCGGATGAGGGCCGCAGGGGGCAGGGTGTTCGCGGCGGCCCAGTCCAAAATGTCTTCGAGCACCTGGCGATGCACGGCCGGGTCTTTGACGATGCCGCCCTTGCCCACCAGCTTGCGCCCGGCCTCGAACTGCGGCTTGATGAGCGCGATAATTTCGCCCGCGCCGCCGGACAGCCAGCCGCGCGCCACCGGCAGCAGCAGCTTGAGCGAGATGAACGAAGCGTCAATGGTCACCAACTGCACCGGCTCGGCCAGCGTGGGCTGGTAGCGGGCGTTGACCTTTTCCATCACCACCACGCGCGGGTCGATCCGCAGCCGGTAATCGAGGATGCCATGCCCCACGTCCAGCGCATACACCCGCGCCGCGCCGCGCTGCAGGAGCACATCGGTGAAGCCGCCGGTCGAGGCGCCCAGGTCGGCGCACACCCAACTGGTCACGTCTAACCCGAAGGCCGTCAGCGCCGCGTCGAGCTTCTCGCCGCCCCGGCTCACAAAGCGCGGCTTGCGCTTGAGCGCGATGAGGGCCGTGTCACTCACGCCGGTGGAGGGGCGGTCGACGGTCTCGCCGTCCACGGTGACCTCGCCGGCCATGATGAGGCGGCGGCCCTGCTCGCGCGAGTCGCTTAGGCCCAGCGCGTGCAGCCGGACATCGAGGCGTTCTTTGGGCATCGGCCGCGTCAGTCCCCGCCGCCGGCGCGCTTGGCCCGCTCGGCCTGCGCCTTTTGCGCGATCAGCCGGATGGTGGTGGCCACGCCCAGCGCCGGGTTGGCCAAGCTAGCCGCCGTCACCTGAAAGATGTCGTCGGCCATGCCGCCCAGCGTGAGCAATAGGCGCTCCAGTTTGGGCGCGTGCACTTCCTCGCCTTTGGCGCTCTCGGCCGCAATCCGCTGCACGGCCTCTTTGATCTCGGCCTTCTCCACGGCGGGGTCGTCGGCCCGCTGGGCGATCAGGCGCTCGATGCGGGCGAAGGCCTCGGCCAACGTGGCGGCGGCAGCCGGGTCGTTGGTCGTCGTTGTGATCTTGTCGCGGCCCACGATGTCGCCGCCCGCGGTCTGGGTCACGGTCTTGTGGCCGCCCACGTAGTCGCCGCCGAT
>JAYUUW010000283.1:0-2818 GCA_043754665.1 Anaerolineales bacterium
GACACGCTGGCCCTGCACCTCGACCTGCTCTACCCCAACCGCGACACCGGCTGGACCCGCCGCGCACTGGCGGCGAATGTCGTCGACCCCGGCACCGACCTGCCCAAGCCCGAGGCAGATTATGCCACCTGGAACCTCGACCGCTCGGCCGGCACCGCGCAGGTGGCCGCGCCCGCTGGCCGGCTGGCCAACCTCAGCCTGCCGCTCGCGCCCATGCTCGGCTGCTTCGGCGTGGCCCCTAGAGGCCGGCAAGCCATCTCCACTGCCACCTCGGCCGCGAATGGCGGCAACATGGACTACCGCGGCTTCGTGGCCGGCACGACCGTGTACTTTCCGGTCTTTGAGCCGGGCGCTTTGGTCTTTGTGGGCGATGGGCATGCCGTGCAGGGTGATGGGGAGATCGTGGGCACCGGCATCGAAACGTCGTTCGACATCCGCTTCACGGTGCGGGTGCTTAAGGGCCGGACCATTGGCTGGCCGCGCGGCGAGAACGCGCTGGAGATTTTTGCGGTGGGCAACGCCCGCCCGCTGGACCAGGCCCTGCAGCACGCCACTACCGAGATGCTGCGCTGGCTGCAAGCGGACTATGGGCTGAGCGCGACCGAGGCCAGCGTGCTGCTGGGCCAGTGTGTGCGCTACGAGATCGGCAACGTCTTCAACCCCGCCTACACCGTGGTCTGCAAACTGGCCAAGCGCGTGCTGGCCCAACTGACGGCCTGAGCCGTCACCCGGCCAGCGGTCGTCGCGCTAGGCGACCTTCACAAAATACTCGCGCTCAATGTCCGGCCAGGCCGGGTTGTCGCGGCACCGCATGAAGCGCGCTAGGTTGGGGTGCACCTGCGCAATGTGCGCGTAAAGCTGCCCGGCCGTGCGCCGCACCGAGAAGTGCGCCGTGGGTGTGCCGCGCAGCTCGCACAGGTGGAAGGCCTCGCGCAGGTTGAACGTCATCAGCACGCGCCGGTTGAAGGCGTTGGGCACCACATAGCCCGCCTCTTCCGGCAGGATCGCCGCGATCTGCTGGTAGGCCTCGGCGGCGGCGTCTTGTGCGGCCACGTAGGCTTCGCGCAGACCGGCCTCCTCAAAGGCGCGCGGCACCGCGTAGCCCAGGTCGCAGGTCAGCCGCTGCGGGCTTTGCGTCATCATCCGGTGGCGCTTTAGCTCGAAGTACCCGCCCTGATCCATCACCGCGTCGACCGTGTAGCTCACGTGCTCCAGTTCGCGCAGCGGCACATCATACTTGCCCAGCCGGCTGAGGGCCTCATCGGTGAGGGCCTGCTTCTGCGCCGGCGTCATGGCCGCCACCGCCGTCTGGCAGGCCGCGAACGACGCGCCGCCGTAGCGGTACAAACAGGCCGCCAGAAAGTGCTCATCGGCCTGCGGATCATAGCTCACCAGCGTCACCGGCGCGCCATCGGCGCCACCACTGCTTGCCATCCCCTGGGCCGCCTGCGCCAGCGCCGCCGCCGTCTCGGCCTGGTACGGCACCTCATCGGCATACTTGACCAGCGTGGGCACCTCAGTCTGCGCCACCAACTTCATGCCCGCGCCGATCTCGCGCACCTCGTCCAGCGGGTGCGACAGCATCTTGCGGATGGCGCTCTCCAGCACGCGGGCGTTGGCCGTCACCCCCACGTTGGCGAGTGAGGCCGCCGGCAGCAAGAACCGGCAGTTGTCCACGTACTTCGAACGGATGCGGCCATCCCAGCGGGCTTCGCTCTCGCCGTCCTTGCGCGGGTGCTTGCGCTGCATCAGCGCCCGCATCGGTTCGACCGATTGGCGGTAGGTCTCAAACAGCCGCGTTACGGTCTGCTGGTACAGCTCCGCCAGCCCGCTCTCGGCGATGGCGCGCGGCGTGTAGAAGTGCGTTTGGTCCCAGAGTTGATAGCGCGTCGACTTCTCGGTGTACGACGCCAGCCGGTTCGACTCCAGGCACTCAATCGCCAGCCGCGACACGTTTTCGACCGCGATGTGCAGCACGGCATGCTCGGCCACCGA
This sequence comes from Anaerolineales bacterium, assembly GCA_043754665.1. Lineage (GTDB taxonomy): Bacteria > Chloroflexota > Anaerolineae > Anaerolineales > UBA6663 > JADZEK01. Next base: position 1,996 of record JAYUUW010000283.1, read on the forward strand.
GGCGTGGCCGTAGCCGACCACCCACTTCTCATGGAACTTAGCCGACTGCTCATCGCTCAGCTCCGCGGCGATGGCGCGGAACGAATCGGGGCTGCGCGAGGTCTTGGCGAAGGCCACGGCAATCGTTTCCGGGCTGAGCGCCTTGGGGCTTAGCAAGTAGATGTCGCGGGTGGGTTGGGTCATGGCTCCGCCCCGGCCGTAGCCGTTGGTCAGTGTGGGTGGGTGAGGCGCGCTAAGCCAGCAACAGCCGGGCCTGCACGATGTCTTGCCGAATCTGGGTCAGCAGCGCGTCGATGCCGGAGAACTTGATCTCCGGCCTCAGCCGCACCATGAAGTCCAGTGACAGTTGCCGGCCGTACAGGTCGCCGGTGAAGTCCAACAGGTGGGCCTCAATGGTGGGCCGAGCCTCCGCGCCCTCAAACGTGGGCCGGAAGCCGATATTCACTACCGCTTGCGCCTGCCCGCCGGCGTGGTGCGCGCGGCAGGCGTACACGCCCACCGCCGGCGTCGCCCACTCGTCACTCACGGCCACGTTCGCGGTGGGGATGCCCAACTGCCGGCCGCGCTTGGCCCCCTCCACCACTGCGCCGGTCAGTCGAAAGGGCCGGCCCAGGTAGCGCGCCGCTTGCTCCACCGCGCCATCGCGCAGCGTTTGCCGAATGCGTGTGCTGGAGATGATCTCGCCGTCGATGAGCACCGGCGGATGCACCTGGACCGTGAAGCCCTGGCGCTCGCCCTCGGCCCGCAGAAAGTCAACCTTGCCTTCGCGGTTGTGGCCCAGCGCAAAGTCCTCGCCGCACCACAGCACCCGCAGGCGGGCGTG
>JAYUUW010000284.1:0-5092 GCA_043754665.1 Anaerolineales bacterium
CGACGCGCTGCCGGCGCCCTTCGCCGCCGACTCCGATGTGGCGCTGGAAGCCAATCTGCCGGTGATCTATCGCCAAGCGCCGCAGGCCAGCGTGGGTTATGTGGAACTGGCGACTTCGCCCTGGAGCGCCGAGCGGGCGGTGCTGGCCGTGCTGGGCAACACCGCCGAAGGCGTGCAATGGGCGGGTGCGGCGGTCAGCCAACTGGCGCTGCGCGGGCAGTTGGCCGGCAACTACGCCGTGGTGGTGGGCCAGCGCCTGTTCGTGGCCGATACCCGGCTGATCGGCGCCAGCGACGCCGCATTCGACGCCGCCAATGCGGCCGGCACGCCCGTGCCGGTGCAGTTGGACAACCTGGCTGCCCCCGTGGTGGAACGGCCCTGGTGGCTGCTCCCGGCCTTGCTCACCACGCTGGTCCTCATCCTGTTGATGGCGGGCGTGGGCCTGCTCATCAGCCGGCGCGAGCGCGACCAGCTCTAGCGCCTGACATCACGGCCCGGTGAGGGTCACGGCCTGCGTGGCCGGGTCGACCCTCACCGTGCCGTGCTCAAAATCGCGCCGCCACCACGTGCCCTCGGGGTAGCGCGGTCCCAGCGGCGCGCCGAAGGTACGGGCGTAGTTGTCATACCACCATACCTCGCGGTAGTGGTCGCTGTCGGTATACCGAAACACCGCCCGGCCGTGGCTGATGAGCAGATACGAGGCGAAGGCGAACTGCTGGCGGGCGCTGTCGGCCTGCGCGCCCTGCGCCACCAGCACAATCGTCTTGCCGGCGGCTTGCACCGCCTCGGCCCGCGCCAGGTGCGCCTCCCAGTCCGCCACTGGCAGATACCCGCTGGACCAATCCATGGCCCAGGCCTCGTCCATCACGCCATCCAGATAGGGCAAGAAGGGCCGCCAATCGTCCGGCGCTTCGGCGGCGATGATGTTGGCGAACAACGGCCGGCCGGTGGGCTGGGCGTAGGTGGTATAGACCTCCTCCACAAAGCCGAGCACCGCCGCCTCGTACAGCGCCTCGCTCGGGTAGGCCGGCGGCGCGAGTTCGCGCCAGCGCTGGGCCGTCGCGTCCACGTTATCCATAAAGACCCCATCCCAGCCGAGAGACTCTTGCGCCGCTTGCGCCCGCACCCGCCAGAAAGCCCGCCAGCCGGGGTGCCCCGGGTCCATGATGAAGTAATCGTCATTCACGCGGATGCGCCGTCCGGCGGCATCGAGCAGAAACCAATCGGCATGCTCCGCGTCAATCCGGCAGAAGTCGCCGGCCTCATACGCCACCTGGTTGCGGCGCGGGCGGGCCTGGCAATCGCCGGGGTCGTGGATGGCATCGAAGCGCAGGTATTCGAGGAAGGGCGCACTGACGCCCGCGCGCTCCAGTTGGTCGCGCACCGGCTCGTCCGACTTGGTGAGGATGAAGAAGTCAAAGTGCTCAGCCAGGACCGGCAGCGCCTCATCCCCTGGCGGCCGGTAGAACCAGGCCAGGCGGATGGGGTCGGTGAAATTGGCGCTGGTCGGGACGGGGGCAGCGGTGGCCGGCGGGGGCGGCGCGGTGGGGTCTGGCTGGCAGGCGGCGGCGAGGGCCAGCAGCAGCACACTCACAGCCAGGCGGCGCAGCAGCAGGGGCATGGGGGCGCGGCCTCAGGCGGGGGCCGGGGCGGTGGGCGGGCCAGACAGGAAGGTGGCCGAGTCGTGATACTGCCGCGCCCAGGCATCGAGCACCAGCAGCCGCCACAGCAGCCAGCCCCATTTGCGGCGGCCAGGCACGCCCGCTTGGGCCAGCACTTGCTCCACGCCCGGCGCTGACCACAGGCCGCGCGCTTGCGCCTCGGGCGCGAGCAGCCGCGCCCGCACCAGCGCCTGCCCGGCCGGCTGCGCAAACCAACGGTCCAGCGGCACGCCGAAGCCGCGCTTGCGGCCCTGGCTGACGGCCGGCGGCAGCCAGCGGTCTGCCAGCGCGCGCAGGGGCCGCTTGCCCGTTTCGCCAGCGAGCAGCGCCCGGCGCGGCAGGCGGGCGGCCCATTCCACCACGCGATAATCCAAAAACGGCGAGCGGACCTCCAGCGCGTGCGCCATTGAGGCGCGGTCCATCTTCACTAGAATGTCGTCCGGCAGATACAACCCGTAGTCCAGCGCTTGCTGGCGGGCGGTCAGGTCCGGCCCAGGCGCCGCGGCCCAGCGCTGCGCCAAGCGCTGGCTACTCGCCGCGAGGTGCGGCCGCAGCGCCGGGCTGAGCACCTGCCGCACGCCGGGGTCGTCCGGCGAATCATCCACCACGGCGGCAAAGCCCTGGTCGGGCCGCCCGAGCTTGAGCAGCCGGTGGCGCATGCGCGTCAGCGGCGGCCAGAGCTGCGCCGCGCCCCGTGACAGCCCAGCCGTGGCCGCCAGCAGCGGCGACCACCCCGCCAGCCGCCGCGCCGTCAGATAGCGCTGATAGCCGCCAAAGGCCTCGTCACCGCCGTCGCCGGAGAGGTACACGGTGGCATGATCGGCCGCCGCCTCGCACAGCGCCAGCGTGGGCAGGGCCGAGGAATCACCAAACGGCTCATCGAAGAACCAGGCCAGCCGGTCCACGCCGGCCAGCCCGCCCGCCGCCTGCCGCACCAGCCGGTGCTCCAACCCGGCATGCTGGGCCGCCGCCTGGGCCAGCACGGCTTCGTCGTAGGCCTCGTCGTCAAAGCTCACGGTTAGCGCCAGCGGCCGCCGGCTGCCCGCCGCCTGTCCGGCCAGGTGCGCCACCAGCCCGCTGTCAATGCCGCCGGAGAGGAACACCCCCAGCGGCACATCACTCCGCAGGCGCAGGCGCACGGCGTCGGTCAGCAGCGCTGCCAGGTCATCGAGCTGGGCGGGCGTCAGCGGCGCGCCGCCGCGCTCGGCGTTCAGGCTCAGCGCCCAATAGCGGCGCGGCGCGGCGGCCTCGGGCGCGTCGAGGCTGCCGGCCAGGTAACTGCCGGGGGTCAGTTTGGCGTAGCCCTGGAGGATGCAGCGCTCGGCCGGCACATAGCCCAGCGCCAGGTAGTCGGCCAGTGCGGCCGGGTCGAGCGCGCGCGGCGCCGCCGGCCAGGCCAGCAGCGCCTTCAGCTCCGAGCCGAACCGCACCTGCCCGCGCTGCGCGTGGTAGTAGAGCGGCTTGACCCCCAGCCGGTCGCGCGCCAGCAGGAAGGAGCGCGCCACCGTGTCCACCAGCGCCAGCGCGAACATGCCATTCAGGCGTTCCAGCGCCGCCGCGCCCGAGCGGGCCAGCAGCCGCAGCAGCACCTCGGTGTCGGAGGTGCCGGCGAAGCGCTCGCCCGCGGCCTCGAGTTGGGCGCGCAGTTCCAGGTAGTTATAGATCTCGCCGTTGAAGGCCAGCCAATAGCGGCCATCGGGCGTGCCCATCGGCTGGTGGCCGGTCGGGCTCAGGTCGAGGATCGCCAGGCGCGCGAAACCTAGCCCCCAGCCGGGACCGCGCTCGCTGCCGTGGTCGTCGGGGCCGCGGTGGTGCAGCAGTCCGCCCACGGTTGCCACCAATTTCGCCGGGTCGGCCGGGGCCGCGCCCAACCAGCCAAAAATACCGCACATGGTCGCGGGGCTAGTCCAGCCGCAACTGGCTGGCCCAGGCGCGCTCGCGCTGGTACCACGCTACCAGCGCCTGCACCCCGGCCGCGAAGGGCGTTTGCGGTTCCCAGCCCAACAGCCGGCGCGCCTTGCCGATGTCGGCCCAGGTGGCGGGCACATCCGCCTTATGGCGCGGCTCGAAGCGCAGCGTGGCGGTGCGGCCGGTCAGTGCCTCCACCAGGTGCACTGCGTCGAGCAGCTTGATCGGTTCATCCGAGCCAAGGTTGATTACCTCGTAGCCGACCGGCGCCAGCCCGGCCACCGTGCCGCGCGCGATGTCGTCCACATAGGTGAAGTCGCGCGACTGCTGGCCGTCGCCGAACAGCAGCACGGGCTCGCCCTCGCTAATCCAGCGCACCAGCCGGAACAGGCTCATGTCCGGCCGGCCCGCCGGCCCATAGACCGTGAAGTAGCGGAACACGGTCACATCCAAATTGTGGAGGTAGTGGTAGGTGTAGCACATGGCCTCGGCGGCCTTCTTCGAGGCGGCGTAGGGCGACAGCGGCCGGCTGGTGTCCGCGTCTTCGCGGTAGGGCATCGGGTTGTCGGCGCCATACAGGCTGGAGGTGGAGGCCAGCACGAACTTGCCGATGCCCAGCGCGCGGCACACCTCCAGCAGGTTGAGCGTGCCGGTGGTGTTGGTGTCAATGTAGACCCAGGGGTCGCTCACGCTCTGGCGCACGCCGGCCCGCGCCGCCAGGTTGATGATACCCGCGATCGTCCGGCCGGCCGCCGCCTGCTCAATGGCGGCGATGACGCGGCGGTCGGCGATATCGAGCACGTGAAACTCAAAATTGGTCCGCGCCTGAAGCTGCAGCAGCCGCCAGTGCTTCAGCCGCACGTCGTAGGCGGCGTTGAGATTGTCGAGGCCGATCACCGTGTCGCCGTTCGCCAGCAGCCGTTCGACTACGCGGCTGCCGATAAAGCCGGCCGCGCCTGTGACAAGAATTGTCGCCACTGGTTGCCTCCTGCGGGCCTCCGCGTGAGCGGAGGCACTGGTGAACCGGCGCGGTTGCGGCCGCCGGCGCTGGTGGGCATTATACCTGCGCCGCTGGGCGCGGGGGGTGCATCCGGGATTTTGGGCCGGGGCCATTTTGACCGGGGCGGAGTAGACTAGGGCCTCCACCGCGAAGGAGGCCACCGATGTCAAAGCCCGATGCCGAGTTAGCTGCCCGTCTGGAAGCCGCCGCCAAAGCGGCGATTGCCAAAGTGCTGGCCGAGCGCAAGCGTCCGGCCGAGGCCAGCTTAGCGGAGATTGAACAGGTGGCGTTGGCGGCTGGCGCGGAGATCCAACAGGCGATGGCGGCCGAACTGGCCCAGGCGAGCGCCACGGCGCTGCCACCGTGGCCGGACTGCCCGGCGTGTGGGCTGTGCTGGCTACACCTTTCATCCGTGCGAATTACAGGCGCGAGTTGGCCGTGATACACTCTCCGCGCACCCCAGAAACTACGATCCTCCGGAGCCTAAACGGTTATGTTGAGCCAACTTACGCGATGTGCCAAC
>JAYUUW010000285.1:0-5417 GCA_043754665.1 Anaerolineales bacterium
CAAATTAACTGTCATTCTGAGCGCAGTCGCGCAGGCCCGTTACCCATGCTGCGGTCGCGCGCGAAGAATCTCACCGCTGGACGTTCCCAAACGCCAGTCTGTGAGCGGTCGTCCGTGATCGCTTGGTCAGCGGTCTATTTCCGATAAGGTCTATTAAACGAACACGGGCTGAGGTCAAGCCTCGGCCCGTGTTTTGTTGTTGGCCCCGACTATTGGGCTTGCTGTTCCCAACTCAATACGTCCCCTTCCACCAAATCGCTCACGCCCAGGCGCTGCAACAGATGCAGCAACTCGGCGCGGTGCTGGTGGTTGTGCGTCAGCACGTGCAGGAGCGTGCCGCCAAACGACTTGGCGCGCGGCGGCTGATCCAGCACATCGAGGTAGGTGTCGTCCAGCAGGTCGGCGTCGCGCTGCTCGCGGGCCAACTCGCCAAACTTGGCCGCCGCCGCCGTGTAGCGCTGCTGAAAGTCGGCCACGGACTGCGGCCCGGCCGGGTCGGGCCGCACGGGGCGCTCGGCCATCAGGTCGGTCCACCCTTCCACATTGCCGATCAGGTGCGCCAGCGTGGCGCGCACGGTGTGGTGGCCGAGGTCAAAATCCTGGTCAAGCTGTGCGTCGGTCAGCCCAGCGGCGGCGGCCAGCACCTTGTGCGTCGTCCACGCGTCATGCCCCAATAAGCGGTCGAGCAGGTCCATCGGTAGGCGCCTCTCACTCAATCGCCGGCGGCTCATCCCGCAAACTGTCGGCCGCCGCTGCCACGGTCGCCGCCTCGCCGGTGAGCACGAGCGTCAGCGCCAGCAAGCCGGCCAGCGTGTCTTCGGTGACCACGCTCAGGCGGGCCGGGCCGGGCAGCCGCGCCAGCACCAGTTCGCGCAGCAGCGGCAGGTGGTGGGCCAGCCCGCCCGAGAACACCAGCGTCTCCCAATCCTGCGCCGGGGCCAGGCGGCGGGCGCAGGTTTGGTAGTTATCGGCCATGTTGCGCAGCGCCGCGCGGAACAGATGCCCGATGCTCAGGTTGTCGGTGTGGATGTTGCTGATCGCGCCGCGCTGGCCGACCGGGCTGGGGAAGAAGGCCAGGTCCACGTTCAGGTCGGTGTTGCCCGCCGCCACGGCCGCCGCGTGAATGGCGGGCCACGGGTCGGCCGCGCCGCCCAGTTCGGTGACCAGCGCCAGCAGCACGTTCAGCGCCCGCCCGGCCGGGATGTGGGTGATGGTGTTGACGAAGCGCCCATCAAAGTGCGGCCGGGTCTGGTACGGCCCCAGCGCCAGCGCCGCCGTGGTCCGGCTGACCTGCGAGCCGGTGGAGATATTGAGCGACAGCTCGCCCGCGCCCAGGCCGGCCCCCACCAGCGCGCACTGCTGGTCGCCCACGGCCGCGTAGCACGGCACCCGCCGCCCGCCCACCTCGGCCTGCCCGACCACGGTGCGGAAGTCGGCCAGCGCGGGCCAGCGCAGCCCCGCCAGCCCGAGCGCGGCCAGCACGCCGTGGTGCCAGTCGCCGGTTTCTAGGTTGAGCACACCCACCGCGTCCGTCGGCTCGGCCACGGGCGGCGCGCCGCACAGGCTGGCCTGCACAAATTGCAGCAGGGTGGCGGCGTAGGCCTCGCCCGCCGGCAGCCGCCGTTCCTGCGCCAGCCAGAACAAGAAGCCCAGCAGGATGCCGGGCCGCACTTCTTGCCCCAGTTGGCGGCGCTGCTCAGGCGTGAGGCGTTCGGTGAGTTGATCGTAGTAGGTCGTGTTGCCGCCCGGCGCCCCAACAGAACTAGGGCAGGCGGGCAGCGAGAGGCGCTGATCGCGCCAGGAGATGTAGTTCGACAGCGCCGCGCCCTGCGGGCTGGTGAGCACCAGGCCCGACATTTGGCCGCACATGACCACGCCGGCGCAGTCGCTCGCGTGGGGGCTAAGCTCGGCCAGCAGGCTGCGTACGGCCGCCATAACGGCGGCGGGGTCCACCTCGACCCACAGCGCGGGGCCGGGCAGCGGCTCGGGGAACGGCCGCCGCACGATGTGCGCCACGCGCCGGGCCTGCGGGTAGACCAGGGCGGCCTTAATGAACGAGGTGCCGAGGTCAAGCGCGATAAAGGATTGGGAGGGCATCCGGGTTATCAGGCAGCGGGGGAGCTGCGCCGGCGGCGCTAGCGGTAGGTGTTGGAGGGGGGCAAGCGCAGCCCCAGCTGAATCTCCAGCGCCTCCACGGCGGTCTTGGCCTCGGCCAGCCCGGCGTTGGTGGCCAGGCGATAGGCCTTGATCGCCTCGATCTTGTTGCCCTTGCGCAGCCAGTCGGCCACGGCCTGCATGGCCGGGTTGGGCGCGCCGGGGTCATAGTATTTCAATTGCAAGTGGTTCATCACGAACTCGAGCTTCTTTTCCAGGTCGGCCACGCGCACTTGCAGTTCGCTCAGGCGGTTGGATTCGTCTTGGGTCATGGTCATGGGAGTCGCCTCGTGTCTGGTTAGCTGCGCTGCCAAATGAGGGGGAACATGGTGTCGTCGTTAAGCAGATCGCCCTTAGTCAGGCTCTTGAAGTAGGCCTCCGGCAGCAGGCTCTGCTGGCCGTTGAAGACCATGCCGTCGGGCATGTAGCCGGCGGTCATGGCGCGGCGCGGGCGGGGGGTGAAGTTGGGGCCGGCGCCGTGGGCGATCAGGCCGTTGTGGAAGAGGATGCTGCCGGCCGGGCAAGGGGCGGCCACGGCGTCGAGCTTTTTCCACTGCGGGTAGGTCTTGAAAATGCTGCCGATGTTGACATCAATATCGACCAGCTCGAAGCGGGCTTCTTTGTGCGTGCCGGGCAAATACCACAGGCAGCCGTTGGCCAGGGTGGCGTCGTCCAGCGGCAGCCACATGTTGACCGAGTCGTGCGAGTAGAACGACCAGAAGGGGTTGTCGAAGTGCAGGGCGGTGGCGTTGCTGTACGGCTGCTTGACCAGCGCCTGGTCTTGCCAGACGCGCACGCCGTCCGCCCCCACCAGCTCGCCGGCCCACTTCCCCAGCACCGGGTGGGCGATGAGCTTCATCATCTCCGGGTGCAGGTCGCGCAGGTTGAGGCACTGGGTGAACACCTGGGCGTAGAAGGCCTCCGGGTCGGCCTGGTTGTTGAGGGTGGCGCTAGCGAGCCGGAGCTTGATGGCGGCTTCGGTGACCTGCCGCCAGTGGGCCAGTTCGGCCGCGTCTAAGAAGCCTTCGACGACGACAAAGCCCTGCTGGCGATACTGTTGAATCTGCTGCTCGTTGGGCGCGGATAGCACAGCGGTGTCTCCTGAACTGAAGCGGGAGGATGAGGTTGCGCGCAGAGTATAGCTGGGGAGGCGGGAGGTGGGAAGTGGGAGGTGGGATTGGAGGTCGGAGGTCAGAAGTCGGGGGTCGGAGGGCAGCGCCATGAGCCGTGCTATAACGATTTTCGTAGGGGCGTTTGCCTGCCCCCGCGGTTTGTGCGGGGGAATAAACGCCCAGCGCTCGCTACCAATGAAGCGGCGTACTTCAGTAGGACCCCGCTCTAATGCGTGGGCGGTTCAACGCACAGCGGGCGCGGGCGGAATTTTTGCGTGTCTAATGCGCGCGAGGCAGAGGGGAGGCGCACGACGGACGCGGGCGGCGACTGGCGCTCTCAAACGGCACGCCCCCGCCCGAGACAAGATTAGACGACGAAAATATTACATCGCCGCGCTGGTGCGTTTATCGGCCCGGCGGTTCAACGCACAGCGGGCGCGGGCGGAATTTTTGCGTGTCTAATGCGCGCGAGGCAGAGGGGAGGCGCACGACGGACGCGGGCGGCGACTGGCATGTTCAAACGTCACGCCGCCGCCCGAGACACGATTAGACGACGAAAAAATCTCGTCGCCGCGCTGGTGCGATCAACCTCCCACCTCTCACCTCTCACTTCCCACCTCCGCATCACCGCCGACCAGCCGCTGCCAGAACGCCAGCGCCTGGGCCGGCGTGTCGGCCTGCCACGGCGCAGCGGGGTCGGGCATGACGCTCGTGGTTCCGTCGGCCCACAGCCTGCCCAGCGGCGCGAGGGCCTCGGCCGCGAGCTGCGCGTACTGCTGAAATTTCGCGCCGCGTTCGGCTTCGGCCAAACAGTCTTGAAAGGCGTGCAGGAAGGCGGGGTCGTGCGCCAGCAGGTAGCGGGCCTGTTCCTTCTCGCCCGCCACGCCCAGGCCGCGCGCGGTGAAGTAGGCGCGCCACACATCGTGCAGGCTGAACAGCAGCCGCAGGTCGACCGCCAGTTGGTAGGCCGGGTCGGCGGAGGCCAGCAGGCGGCGCGTTTGCTGCACGTTGTAGTTGAGGCTGAACCAGGCAGCGTAGCGGTCTTGGTCGGTGGGCGCGGGCTCGGCCGCCGCCCTGGCCGCCGCCTGCGCCGCGCCCAGGCGGCCCGCCCGGTCGAACACCACCTGCCCGGCCCGCAGCCAGCGCCCGAGTTGGGCCGCGCCCCACTGGCCCGCGCCGCCGTCCAGTTCCGCCGCCGCGACGAACAGGATATCGGTCAGCCGCCCGTCAATGGTCGTCAGCGCCACGTTGAGCGCCACCGGCAGGGCGTTGACCACCACGACCAAATCGTAGTCGCTCACCGGCGTGACGGCCCCGCCGCTGGTTGACCCAATCGTCAGCAGCCCCTCGACCTCTGGCCGCGTGGCGAGGCGGTCGAGCACGGCTTGGAGCGTGAGGTGGGCGGTGGTGGCGGGGCGGGTGGGGAGCATGGGTGTGGGGTGGGGGGCGGCTCAACGCACAACGGCGCAAGTGGAATTTCTACGTGTCTAATGCGCGCGAGGGGCGTGGGAGGCGGGCGAGAAGGCTGCCCTACCACACAGCTTGACGACCCAAAACGCGGGCGGGGAAATCACTACCGACTTATGAATCATCCAATTATCTCAGCGGAGGAAGGCGCCATATTGCTTTGTTGCTAATTAGGGGAGTGTCCAGTTCCAAGGTACGGTTGATGGATACTGCGCAGGTGTATTGAGCGCCTGATTTCTGCAATTCACTTTGATAGTCCAAAAGGGTATTCGGGCTCCTTTCTTTTAGCCAAGCTGTGTACAGGTCAAGCGCTCTATTCAGATGTCGGTGAAAGCCAGCTAGGTGCTCTGTCCAAAACGAATAAAGGGTCTTTTCGCCACGAATGGAAACAGGTATAGGTAATTGAAGCAGTGCTTGCTCATTCGCCTTCGACGCTTCCACTTTATCATTGAACTCAGCTTGCCATTGAGACGACTCAACGACTTTTGCGTCAATACTCACGGCCTTCCACAGAATAACAAGGTCGTTTACAACGCCGAATTGTTCTCGAGCGAGATTGGTTAGGCTTTCTCGGTATGTCTCCAGACCGGCGAATTGATCGAAATAGTACTCGGTAACAGCGTTTTCCGTGCGATCCTCCGCAATTCTGGCTGCCTCAGTTCTGTCCGGTTCACAGGCCAGTGC
>JAYUUW010000286.1:0-2057 GCA_043754665.1 Anaerolineales bacterium
CGCGCTTTCGGTGACAGGGGCGACGGCCTGCGCGGGGGCGGCGGTTTCGGCGCGGGCGGCCGACTCTTTGATCAGCGGGTATTCCAGGCGCTGGCGCTGGGCCAAATAGGCTTCCGACACCTGGCGGGCCAGGGCGCGCATGCGGCCAAACGAGGCCTGCCGCTCGGTCACGCCGATGGCGCCGCGCGTGTCGAGCACGTTGAAGGTCTGCGAGCACTTGAGCAGGTAGTCGTAAGCGGGCAGCACCAGGCCCTGGGCCAGCGCGCCTTGCGCCTCGGACTCATACAGGTTGTACAGCGTGCGCAGGCGGCCCACATCGGCCACTTCGAAGTAATATTTGCTGTGCTCCCACTCGCCCTGGCGCAGGATTTCGCCATAGGTGATGCCTGGCGCCCACTGCTCATCCCAAATGCCGGCGGCGTTGTTGAGCGCGATCAGGATGCGCTCCAGGCCGTAGGTGAGCTCGACCGACACCGGGTCGGTGGGCAGGCCGCCCGCCTGCTGGAAGTAGGTGAACTGGGTGATCTCCTGGCCGTCGAGCCAGACTTCCCAGCCCAGGCCCCACGCGCCGAGGGCGGGCGATTCCCAGTTATCTTCGACAAAGCGAATGTCGTGCTTGCGCAGGTCGAGGCCGAGGGCTTCGAGCGACTCGAGGTAAATTTCCTGCGGGTTGCCGGGGTCGGGCTTGAGGATGACCTGATATTGATAGTGCTGCTGGAAGCGGTTGGGGTTCTCGCCGTAGCGGCCGTCGTCCGGGCGGATGGACGGCTCGACGTAGGCGACGTTCCACGGCTCTGGGCCGAGCACGCGCAGGAAGGTGGCCGGGTTCATGGTGCCGGCGCCGACCTGCGAGTAGTAGGGCTGCCAGATGATAAAGCCGCGGTCGGCCCAGAATTTTTCGAGCTTGAGGATGAGCGACTGGAAGGTGAGGTTTGATTTCATGGGCGGCAGCTTGGCTTTAGAGGGCTAGGGGCGCATCGACGCGCCGGATGAGCTTGAGAAATTCGACCGACTTGAGTTGGCGCTCCAGCAGGACGGTGATGTAGCGGGCCATGAGGTATTCGACCTGGGCGGCGGTGCTCAGGCTGATGGTCAGCGCGGCGACCTTGGGGTACGGGTTGGACTGGGTGAAGCGCAGCAGCTTGAGGGCGCTAAGCGAGAGCGGCAGCCACCCGGCGCGGGACTGGTGCGCGGTCGGATCGTCGTGCGCGTCGGGCCGGTAGCGCTCGGGCGCGGTGGGCGGCGCGCCACACGCCGCGCAGATGACGCCGCCGCCGTGGGGCGAGAAGAACTGGTCTTCGGCCACCAGCGCTTTGCCGCACGAGACGCAGCGATAGAGCTGCGGCTGAAAGCCGGCGGCGCTGAGCAAATGCAGCTCGTAGGCGCGGGCGGCCAGGGCCAGGTCGCGGGCGGTGGCGGCCCACTCCAGGCCGTGGGTGAGCAGTTCGTACAGCTCGGGGTTTTCCTGGTTGTCGGGGGTGAAGCGGTCGAGCAGTTCGACCATGTAGCCGGCGTAGGCACTGCGCAGCAGGTCTTCGCGCAGGGCGCGGTAAGGCTCGACGACTTCGGCCTGGGTGACGATGTCGAGGTCGTGGCCGACGGCCAGCAGCAGCTTGGTGCGGGTGAACAGTTCCAGGTGGCCGGCTTTGCGCGAGCGCGGCTTGCGAATGCCCTTGGCGACGACGCGCACCTTGCCCGCGCCGGGGGTCAGCAGGGTGAGGATGCGGTCGGCTTCGCCGATGTCTTTTCGCCGAAGCACGATGGCTTCGGTGCGGTAGGTTCGGTCTCGCGATGGCACAGAGAGGATTATACCAAACGGGTTTTTGCACCGTGGCAGCGGATGGGGCTTCGCCCATAACGGATGTAACGGATACGGTTGGGGAGTAGCGGGAGGTGGCGGAGGAAGAGGCGGCGCAACGTCAGCGGGCCGGCTCACCGCACAAGGGGGTTGTGAGAGGAGTTATCTGATTCTAGTTTCCGCTAAAAAGTAGAAGCATCGGGGCCCATTTGGTAAAGTTCGTTTGCGGACAAACAAAACCAAATGGGAGCCCCCGATG
>JAYUUW010000287.1:0-2865 GCA_043754665.1 Anaerolineales bacterium
TCTACTCGCCTACCCTTCTTGAGAAAGCCATAGCGGGCGGTAGTGCGGGGGACTCAGGGGACTCAGGGGATGGTTCGATTGGGACTGAAGGGGCATAAAGCGTAGGAAGGGTATAAAGGGTTGGCGGGGGTCGGGAGGATGGCGTGGGCTTGCGCCCACGGTTTGGACCACATCTGAAATTGTCGAGCTCATCGCGGGTGTTGGATTCCCTGCCGCAAGTGTCGCGCTGGGTTCAGCTTTGCGCGAAGTGTCGCGAGTGTTGCGCCGGGTATCAGCTTTGCGCGAAGTGTCGCAAGTGTCGCGCTGGGTATCAGCTACGCTGAGAGTGTCGCGGTTGGGTGCGGTTCAGTTGGTAAGGGGCCGGCAGCGGCAGGCGCTTCGGGGGCCAGGTGCTAACAGTGTAGGAATCAATTGTTGGTTTCACAAGAGGCAAACCGCCTGGCCGGAAAGTTTTAAGGTTGGCCGGACGGCGGCAAATTGGGGTCAAACAGGCCCGGAAGTTGATGGACGCCATCAATGAGGTGGTCGGCTACGGCGGCGAGTTGGGCGGCGGGGGTGATGCCGGTGAGCACGCCGATGGCGAGCGCGCCGGCGGCCTTGGCCATGTGCATGTCGTCTAGCGAGTCGCCGACGACGGCGGTGCGGGCGGGCGCGATGCCGGTGGCGCGGCAGTGGGCCAGCACCATATCCGGCAGCGGCTTGATGGGCACGCCATCGTCCGCGCCCAGGATGGCTTCGATGTGATGGATGACGCCCAGATGGGTCAGCGTGTCGACGGCGGGCGCATGGTCATCGGAGGTGGCCACGGTGAGGCGGCAGCCCAGCGCCCGCAGGGCCGTGAAGAGCGCGTTCAGGTCGGTCAGGGGGTGCGCCGTGTGGATCGGGTCTGGCACAGACCAGGCTTCGGCCACCACGCGTTCGGGCGCGACCACGTCGAGGGCCTGCACGAACTGCACCGTGTGGGCGTAGAACGTGGCCATGTCCTGCACCGCCAGCCGCCCGCCGGGCTGTGCGCGGCGCAAGGCGGCATCGTAGCCGGCGTAGGTCAGATAGTCCGCTGTCAGCGGCCGGCCCGCGCCGACGGCCAGGCGCCCGGCCAGCCCTTCCAGCCAGCCGGACCACATGGTGTGGTAGTCGATGAGCGTGCCATCTTTGTCGAGCACGATCAGCGCCGGCACGGGGAAGCGCTGGGGGGATGAAGCCGGGGACTGAAAGGTTGGGGACTCGGGGGACTCAAGGGACTCAGGGGACTCGGGTGGAAGCAGTGGGTGCGCGGGCATAAAGTTACGCGACGCCCAGCGCCTCGGCGAAGCGCCGGACGGCCGCGATGTGCTCGGTGGGCGTGGTGAAGCCGGCGCGCATGGTGTTGAGGTCGATGTGGGTCACGCCCAGGGCCTCCCAGGCGGCGCGCTGGGCTAACCAACTGGCCTCGTCGCCGGCGGCGTAGGCAATGCGGACCTCTAACCCAAAGGCGGGGCGGGCGCGCCCGGCCTCGGCCAGGTAGCCATCGAGCTTCGCGAGGTCGGCGGCGATGGTGGCGGGGCTGCCGGCGTTTGTAAGCCAGCCGTCACCCAAGCGGGCGGCGCGGCGCAGACCGGCCTCGGCCGACCCGCCGAACCAGATGGGGATGGGCCGCTGCACCGGCAGCGGGTTTAGCCCGGCATCGGGGATGTGATGCCACTGGCCGTCGTAGGTGACCAGCGGCTCGGTCCACAAGCGGCGCAGCACATCGATCTGCTCTTCCAGCCGCCGGCCACGCGTGTGAAAGTCCTCGTTCAGCGCGGTGTACTCGACTTCGTTCCAGCCCAGGCCCACGCCCAGCCGCAGCCGCCCGCCGCTCAACACATCGAGCGTGGCCGCTTGCTTGGCCACCAGCGCCGTCTGCCGCTGCGGCAGGATGATGACGCCCGGCACAAACTGCACGCGGGTAGTGAAGCCCGCCAGATAGCTGAACAGCACAAACGGCTCGAGGAATGGGTTGGCATGGGTGTACGCGCCACGCCAGCCGCCGGGGCGGTCCGGGTTCGCGCCAAGCACATGGTCGTAGGCGACGATGTGGGTATAGCCCAGGCCATCGACCGTCTGGGCGTAGTCGCGCACCGCGGCGGCGTCGCTGGGGAATTCGATCTGCGGGAAGATGACGCCAAGTTGAATAGGCATAGGGGGTTGGGAGGCAGCTAAGCGCGGCGGGGCGCCAGCGCCCGGCGCAACAGGCGCGTGAGCAGGCCGCCGGGCTGGGTGAGGCTGCGCCACAGCAGGCCGACGCGCCAGAAGGCGACCGCCGCCATGCCGTGGGCCAGCACCGCGAACAGCGGCGGCGTCTCGAGGGTGTAATAGGTCCAGCAGGCGCGGGTGGTGCCCCACAACTCAAGGAAGTAACCCAGCCCCGCGCCGGCCACGAAGGTGAGCGCCGCGCCACGATGGTCAGTGGGTGTGAGGATCAGCAGGGCGCACAGCGCCAGCGCCGCCAGCGTGAGCGACTTATCGATGGTGGGCCACACGAAGGCCAGCAGCAGCACGTAGAACACGCCGAAGATTAGCCAGTACAGCCCCTTGAACGCGCCCGGCCGATGGGCGTCGGTAGACGCCGGCGGGAAGAAGTGGCCGAGCGCGCGGAACAGCCGGTCGATGGCCAGGCTGGCAATCGGCCAGGCCGGTATGATCCACAGCGGCGGGCGCTCGTTCGTGTAGTAATGCCACAGGTTGGTCTGCGTGCCCCAGCTTTCAATTACCAGCCCACCCGCAAAGCCGATGAGCACAATGCGCGTGTCGGCCTTGAGGTCGGGCCGCGCCATGATGAGCAGCGACATGACGGCGAACACGCCTAGCAGCAGCCAGTCGAGCTGCATCCACAGCGGGTAGCGC
>JAYUUW010000288.1:0-3780 GCA_043754665.1 Anaerolineales bacterium
GTCAGCGCCACGATGCGGCGCGCCAGCGGGTTCGCACGCCAGGCGTCCAGCGCGTCGCGCAGCACCTCGTCGCGGTCCGCGCCGTAGCGGTCGCGATCTTGCCCGCGCTGGCCCGCCACCAGCACATCACGCGCATCGTCCAGCGCCCGCACCGCCAAAGCCACCCGCCGTTCCACCTCGCCGCCCCACAGCCGCGCCGTCAACCCCGTCCACCAACTGCGCCAAGGAGATACCGCTTTGCTCATCGCCATTCGTCCCTCCGTTATTACGCCGCCTACACCCGTACCAACTCACCAATAGCGTTTGTCGCTTATGTACTCACGTTCGATTGCTAGCGAGCGGAGGGCGTTCAGTTGAACGCCCCTACCCCAGAATCACGTCTGCCTGCCAGCCCGGTTGACTGCACCTATCCATCGCCACACCTTTTTCTTAGCGAAGCATCTCTTTCTCTTTTCTCTCCGCGCCTACCACCCCTTGCTCATTTCCTCCAGCGGATCAGGCGCATGCAAGATCGTGCTCGGCCCCGTCGCCACATGCCACGGTTGTTGGTCGAGCACCGCGCTCAGCGCCGCCGAGAGCAGCAGATCGTCGTGCACCGGCGCGCCGGTCGCCGCGTCACGCGTGCCATCCGGCACGCCCCAGGCCATTTGCTGCCCCGGCCCCGCCCGCACGCTGTACTGGCAGTGCGCCACCTGCTGCCAAAAGAGCGCCTGCAGCTCATCCCCTTCCGACATCTGACCTCCGACTTCCGACTTCCATCCCCGCCACTCTCGCCAGCGGCCCGTGTCGCAGATCGCCACATAGCCCCAGCCCGCCTGGCTCTTGGTCGCGCTGTTGAACACCACCGGCACCACGACGCCCGGCGGCAGCGCGTAGCCCAAAAAGCTCGCCAGCCCCGCGCCCAGCCCGGTCGCATCGACCACCAGGTAGCGCGGCTGCCAGTGCGCCGCCAGCGACAGCAGCGCCGCGTACAGCACGGTGTGCGGCGTGCCGGTCCACACCCGCCGCGCCACCGCCCGGTAAATGGGCGCGGCGATCAGCGGATCGGCCAGCGGCGTCAGGTCCACTGCCACCACCGTCAGCGCCGTGGCGTCGCGGCGGGGATTGCGCAGCGCGGCCGGGTCGTCGCCCAGCGAGCCGCCGGCGGCGGCCTCGTCCTCGCCGGCCACATCGAGCAGCAGGGCATATAGTGCGCCGGCCTGCGGCCCGGTCTGCGGGGCGTGGTCGCCCTGCATCAACGCCCGCCGCGCCGGGGGGAACAGGCCGCCGTCGGCTTCCAGCTCCTCATTGAAGAACTGCGTGCGCACCAGCGGATGCTGCCGCCCCAGCTTGCGCACCTGGCGCGCCACAAACGCGCCGTAGGCCGGGTTCTCGGCCGCCACCTGCTCCGGGCTGACGATGAACACACGCTGCACGCCGTCGTCGGCCTCGGCCGCGCGCAAACGGCGGATGGCGTCGGCCAGCAGCGTGCGGCTGGTCCAGGCGGTGCCCCAGTAGACGAGCGTGGCATTGGTGCTGGCCCCCATGGGCACAAACTTGCGGTCCCACTCGGCGGCGCGCACGTCCTGCGCCTCGTCGCAGTGCAGCAGCAGCGTGGCCGTCGCGCCCACCACGTTGGCGCTGGGCTCGGCCGAGAGGAAATACATCTGCGCGGCGTGGTACTGCACCAGATAGCCGAAGCGCGTGCGCCACTGCCCGCGCGCCAGCCGGTGGTTGAGCGCCGCCTCCAGCCGCAAGCGCGCATTCAGCGCCTGCGGCCGGAAGGTGGGCTGGGCTTTGACGATGCTGGCCCCCGGCACGCGCTGGAACAGCGCCAGCAGGTAGGCCTCCACCTGGGCCTGGGTCTCGTTCTTGCCGGCCTGGCGCGGGAACAGCACCGCGAACTCGCGCCCGCGCCGGTGGACCACCGAGTCGACGATGGCGCGGGCCGGGGCAAGCTGGTAGGCATACAACGGCCGGCGCAGCGCCAAGTGCGAGAACGCGCGGATGTCGCCCAGCGCGGCGCGCGCAAACCGCGCATACACGCTCTGCGTGTCGCCCGCCGCCTCTCCACGCTGCCCGCCCCTGCCGCCGCGCGCCTTGGTCATGTCTCTTTCTCTTTCTTTTTCTTTTTTCTCTGTCTTTACTTGCTCGCCCCAATGACGATATCCGCCACCACTGACACCAGCGTCACCAGCAGCAGCCGGTTCTGGTTGTTCAGCGTTTTCTCAATCACGCTCAGCCGGCGCTCGGCCGCGCGCTCCCAGGCGCTGCCCGGCTGCGGGCCGCCGTCAGGCGCAGGTTCCCCTTCGGTGGCCGCCGGGCGCAGCCGCGCCAGGGCCGCGGCCAGGGCGCGCCAGCTGGGCGCGGCTTTGCGGGCGGGCGCCGTTTTGTAGCTGTGGGTCGGTTCGGGCTTGCTCATAGCGGCTCTCCTGTCAGTTGCGCATACTCATCCAGCGCGGTGGTCAAGGCCTGCGCCAGCCCTTCCACCGCCTCGCCCGACAGCACGCGCCGGTCGCGCAGCAGGCGCGCCATGCGGCCCGCGCCGGTGGTCAGCGCCTGCGCCACGCGCACCAAGTGCTTCAGCGCCAGGTCTTCCGGCGGCGGCGCGTCGGGGTCGGCGTCCGGCCCGTCGGCGTGGGTGGCGGCGGCCTCGGCGGCGGCGGCCGGCCCGAGGTCACCCGCCACGCCCAGCAGGCGCAGGTTGAGCACGCGCTGGAGCCACAGCTCGTCGTCCAGGTTCACGTCCTGCACACAGGCCGCAATCAGCGCCAGCTCGTCGGGCGAGAACTGCCCGGCGTAAAACTTCACCTTGGTCGTGCCGTTCGCGGCCTTAGGCCCGCGCCGCTTGGGCAGGCGCTTGGGCTTCCACTTGGGCGCGGCTGGGGTCTTGCGGTAGCGTTTGGTCATGGCCCTACACTACAAAACAAATGTTCTACTTCAAAGCAAGTCAAAGTGTGGCGGTATGCATTTCCAGGACCCCCCTCCCCGCTGGGCGTTGCGTTTAGCCGCATGGCTACGGGTGGCGCTGCTCACGCGTTATACCCATAGGGCTGGCAGTTAAACAGCCTCTTGACAATCGAACATTTGATCTATACAAGAATAGGTCCGGTGGCCAGGTCGGCCACGGGTGTGGTGGGCGGTGTATTGGTGGAGCGGGGTTGTGCGAGACGAATACCTGATCTTAGAAGAAGCGGCCCGCCGCAGCGGGCTGCATAGCAACACCATCCAGCGCCTGCTGCAGCAGGGCGTGCTGCTCGGCCACAAAGCCGTGGTGCGCGGCCGCCTGCGCTGGCTGGTGTCGGCCCGCGCGCTGCGCGCCTACTGCGACCCCATCAACGGCTTCCTGCTCGACCTGCGCGGCCCCAAGCTCTACCTGCGCCGCCTCACCGACAGCCAAGATGATTCGGACTGACGGCCAGGCCGCTACGCGCGGCGGCGCGCGGGCCGACGAGTGGGTAACGCCATACGGTCAACTGGTTAGCAAGCTCAACGTCTGAGGCCCGGCTCACCGCACGGTGGATCCTTCAGACAATTTATCTGACCCTTAACGAAAAACGCAGGGTGGATGGGCAGACAAGCTGCCCACCACCCTGCGTTTTTCGTATAGTGTCAGATACCTTGTCTCAAGACTTCACCTTGCGGTGAGCCGGCCCACTGACGGTGTGGCGCACGCCTTGGCATCCAGTAGCCACGACCACTACCGCATCCTCGGCGCGCCAGCCCTCACGCTTGCCTGTCGCAGCCGTCGTCATAGAGCTGACGAAAAAACGCAGCACGAGGGCCGGCCCGGCCGGCCCG
>JAYUUW010000289.1:0-4067 GCA_043754665.1 Anaerolineales bacterium
CCGAGTTTATACACGCCGGTGTAAATGAAGTTCTCGGCTTGGGAGAAGGCCGCGCCGGCATGGCTCTTCCACCAGCCAAAGGCCACGGGCGCGGGCGGCGGCGTGTCGTGTAAGGGCAGGTAGGCCGAGAAGCGCACCTCGCCGTTGCGGAAGTAGCGGCGCACGGGGGGCGAGTCTTCGGCCGAGGTGGCGACCGGCGTGGGGTAGCCAGAGATGTACACCACCGCCTCGCAGCCGACGAAGGGTGTGTCGCCGATCAACTGGTAGTAGCCCTGGAAGACCAAATGCACTTGCACGCTGGTGTTTACGATCTGGCGCGCCACTGGGTAGGCGCTGAGCAGCCATTGGCCCAGCCCGCTCTTGGAGGTGTAGGTCTCGCGGATGACCGCCACGTAACCGCCGGGCCGGCAACTGTCGGCGGTGTAGAGGCTGCGGTAGGCGTAGGTTTGGCCCGATCCCAAGCTGGGCCAGACGATGCCGGGCAGGGTTTTGGTCTGGCAGGTATGCCGGGTGGGGTAGTGCCAGTGGGAGGTGGCGGGGCTGCGGCCGCCGAATTGCAGCACCTTGCCCAAGCGGTGGTCGAGCCGCGCCCAACGCTCCCAACCAAAACTATCGCCGACGCAAAAGTTCGGGTTGGCGGGGCTGGCCTCGCAGTAGTGCAACTGGCGGTCGCTGCCGGTGAGCGGGCCGCTGACGGCCCAGATGTGGCGGCCGGTGGTGGAGACAAACTGCTTGCCCACCCACACGTTCAGGCCGTGTTGCGTGCGCAGCGGCCAAAAGTGCGGGTGGGTGGGCGTCAGGTCGAGTGAGAAGCGGGTGGAGTTGATTAAGTCGCTCATGGCAGTGGGTGCACCTGTAGTCGTGAGCCGCGAGTGTAGGCCAGAATGGAGCCTCAGGCAATGCCCCAGACATTGCTGGCCTGCTTGGGGAACAGGGCGCTGAGCAGCACGCGCGTCTCGTCGCCGCTGCAGGAACAGTCGGCATAGGCGTATTGCAGCTCGTCGAGCGAGCGGTAACCGAACAGCAATTGCAAGAAGGTGAGGTTGGGAAAGGCGGCGTCGCCGTTCGCGTTGACCGGCGGCTGCCACGGCTCGATGGCGGTGAGGCGGCCGTGGTCGAGCGCCAGCCGCAGCCCGCGGCGGTAGAAGCTGAGCTTAAGCTCGCCAGTGTGGCCGGCGGCCGGCGAGCGCGCCAACTGCACTTCGAGCGCCGGGGTGATCTGGCGCAGGAAGGCGGGCAGGTCGGGCACGCGCACGTACCAGGCGTAAGGCGGGCGCACACGCGGCAGGTGGTCGCGATAGGCGGTGTAGACCGGGTGCTCCGCGCCGAGGGCGAAGGCAAAGCGCTCCACCGGCACCTGTTTGGCGGCGGCCAGCGCGGTGCCGGCGGCCCATAGGTGGCGGATGACGCTGGGGGTGACGGCCAGCAGCGAGACGCCGGGCCTAAGCTCGTAGCCCACGGCGGCCACGCCGTTGCCTGGCCCGCCCATCCACAAGGTCGGGTGCTGGATCAAATAGCCGACTGGCTCGCCGGACGCGGTGGTGATGACGTGCAGCTCTTCGCGGATGAAGTTATCCGGCTGGCGGCCGTCTAACTCATAGCGCCAGAGGGCGGCGGGGCGCACGGCGCTGATGAGGTCGCGCTGGGCGACAGTGGCGTTGTAGACCTCTTCTAGAAACGGCAGGTCTTCGACCTGGGCCGGGCGGATGAGGTACGGCTCGGCCTCGCCGTCGTTGAGGCGCGGCACGTTGGGGGCATAGCCGCTGCGCCCGCCGGAGAGCGCCAGGCCCATTTCGTAGTCGAACTGGCGATAGTAGAACGGGATGCCAGTGATGGCCTGGACGAGGTGGCCGCGCGCGGCGCTCCACTGGTGGATGACCTCGAACTGCTGCCGCACCAGGCCGCGATGGCGAAACTCCGGCAGCGTGCCCACGATCTCCGGGCGGCCAACGCCAAACGGGATGCCGGCGTAGGCCCACTGCTGGTTGATGAGGCTGAGCGACGAGACGATGCGGCCGGTGGCGGCCTCGGCGACAAGGGTGAAGTCATCCGGCGCGAGGGTGGGATGCGGGCGCGTGAGGAGGTCGCGGGTGTGGGCGGCGACGCCCTTATCCGGCTCGGGGCCGTCGCTGTGGATGCGGCTGTTGAAGTCGGCCAGCGCGTCGGCGTCGGCGGGCGTGGCGCGCCGCAGCACGAGGCCGTCGCCGAGGTCGCGCAGGATGGTCGGGGTAGGTTGGGCGGTCATGGTCAATGTTCTCTCTATACCTGCGGCTGGTGTGCGCCGAAGCCGCCATCGGCCGGTCCGGCTACCAACTCTAGCCACGCCGCGCTGAAGGCCGGGCCATCAACGCGCGTGACGAGTTGGACCGGCCGGCCCTGCGGGTCCGGTTGCTCGACCAACCAGCCATCGCGCAGCGCGCAACTCAGCGGCACCGGGCTAATCTCGATGCCCGTGCGCCAGCCGACGGCGATGGCCGCCGCGAGCGGGTCGTGCTGGTAGTTAATTGTGTCGCTCGGCAGCGCTGGGCAGGTGAGGCTGTTGTGCGTCTCGTTGTCCCAGTCTCGCGCAAAGACCTCGGCCTGACGCGCGATGAGTTGAGCCACCGGCCCGGCCTGCCGCAGCCGCTCCAAATGCGCGCGGCGCAGGGCCGTCTCCACCGTCATGGTTAATGGCACCACGAGCGGCAGGCTGTGGGCCAACACAAAGGCGGCCGAACGCGCATCCACCTGGATGTTCCAATCCATGTCGTTGCCCCAGGTCGAGAAGCCCGGCCGGGGAGGATAGACAAAGCCGCCCATGAGGGTGAGATTGGCCTGCGCCAATATTCCGGGCTGCCGTTCTTCCAACAGGCGCAGATTGGTGAACGGGCCAATCGCAACGATCAGCGCTTGCGCGTCAATGCTGGCTTCCAGCAAGTCCAACGCTTCGGCCACCGGCGTGGGGTAGGGCGCAACCGGCTCCGGCCAATAGTCGCTTTCCACCGGATAGCCCATGGGCGTGCGGTACACCCCGCTGGCTACATCGGCTCCGGCCGCTACCGGCACCGCCGTGTTGCCCGCTAACTGGAGCACATAACGCGCGTAGCCGCCCCGCCGGCCGGCGTCGTCGGCGACGGTCGTTACGCCGACCAACTCCACGCCGGGCCAGCGCAACAGCATGGCGAGCGCGCACAGGTCGTCAATGTCGCCGCCGATGTCGGTGTCGAGGTGGACTTTAGGCACGGCGCTCTGAGGTCACCGTTCCCTCTCACTACTCGTACTGTGCCCAGCCGAGGGCCTGCCGGTCGCCTTCGCCGCCGAGTTCGAGATAGGCGCTCTCCACGTTGAGGCGGTGCGGCCCGGCGTTCTCTTCCGGGTGGCGGTAGGGAATGTCGGCGCAGACGGCGACCGTTTCGGCGGGCGTGAGGCCCTGGCGCACGGCGCGCACCACGCGCTGGCTCAGCTCGCCCAGGTAGGCGCGGTCTTCGCTCAGGCGCGTTTGGATCGCGGCCGGGTCGGTGGTGGGGTGGCCGTGGCCGGGCACCAGCACGCGCAGGTCGAGCGCGGCCAGGCGGAGGAGCGTGCGCTCGTAGGCGTCCAGGTTGTGGGCCACCAGCGGCAGTTCGGTGTTGCTGAGAATGTCGGAGGCCCACAGCGTGCCGCTGGCCGGGTCGTACACGGCCACCTGGTCGGCGGCGTGGCCGGGCACATGCAGCAGGCGCAGGTTCAGCGCGCCCACGGGCAGGGCAAAGTCGTCGGCCACCAGCACATCGGGCACCGGCGCGACAAACGGCGTGGGGCGCTGGCGCTCGGTGTGGGCCTCCCACACGCCCAACTCGCGCTGCAGGTGCGCGGCGGTGCGGGCCACGGTGACCGGATAGTGCGCCTGGGCCAGCACCGGCACGCCCGGCAGCCGCTCGGGGCCAAGAATGTGGTCCCAGTGGCTGTGGGTCAGCAGCAGCCAGAGCGGCACCGCGCCCAGCGCCTCCACGGCGGCGGCCAGCGCGTCGATCTCGGCCGGGCGCAGGCACGGGTCGATCAGCAGCGCCTCGCCGGCGTTGACGAAAGCGCCGCTGTTGGTCAGAAAG
>JAYUUW010000290.1:0-13523 GCA_043754665.1 Anaerolineales bacterium
CGCGCGGGGGCGGCCGGGCGCTGCGTGAATACCGGCGGCGGCGGCTCTCCCGCGCCCGCCATCACCGGCGGCGGCACCGGGGCGGGCGCGGCGGACGGCATGGGCATGGCCTCCATGATGGTCGCCATGGGCATGGGCTTGGCGGTCAGCGGCGCCGGGGGCCGGGGCAGCGGCGCGCCGGTGGACAGCCGCGTCTGCACCTTGCGCAGCGCGGCGGACAAATCTGCGCCCGATTGGAAGCGCTGGTCGGGGTCTTTGATCAGACAGCGCTCGATGATCGCGACCAGGTCGGGCGGCGTGTCGGGGTTGAGCCGCCGCAGTTCCGGCACGGCTTCGTTGACGTGCTTGAGCATGATGGTCATGGCCGAGTCGCCATCGAAGGGCGGCTGGCCGGCGGCCATCTCGAAAAGGGTGATGCCCAGAGCGTAGATGTCGGAGCGGGGGGTGGGCCGCTGGCCCTTCACCTGCTCAGGCGAGATGTACTGCGCCGTGCCGATGACGGTGCCAGTGGCCGTTTGATTGGCGCTGCCCATGATCTTGGAGATGCCGAAATCCATCAGCACCGCCTGGCCCTGCGGGTTAATCATGACGTTAGCGGGCTTGATGTCGCGATGCACCAGGCCGCGCGCATGGGCGTAATCGATAGCGTCGGACACATGGATGGCCACCGCCAGCAATTCGCTGACGGGCAGGCGCTGGCCGGCGGCGGTCAGGCGGCGCAGGCGGGCGTGCAGCGTCTCGCCCGGCACAAACTCCAGCACCATGAAGTAGGTCGCGCCGTCGTGGTCGAAGTCGAACACCTGAATGATGTTCGGGTGCCGGAACTGGGCCACAGTGGCCGCCTCGGCCTCGAAGCGGCGCACAAAGTCGGGGTCGCCGGTCAGGTGGGCATGCACCAACTTAACGGCCACCGTGCGCCGCAAGTTGGGGTCGGTGGCGCGGTACACGGCTGACATGCCGCCCTGCCCGAGCAGCGACTCAATGACGTAGCGCCCGCCGAGGGTTTGGCCGATCCAGTTCGTTTGGCTCATTCAGCGCGCCCTTAGGGGCACCCCACCAAGGCGCAGGCCGCCGTGGCCACCGCACCGGCGGTCGCGGCCAGACTCGTGCCAAGGGCCCCGGCCGTGGCTTGCAGTGCCTGGGTGGAAGGAATGGCCTGCGTGGCCGGAGCGGCCGGCGTGCCGAGGGGGCGCGTGGTCGGCGGCGGCGGCGTGGGCGTCTCGGTGACGCTCGGCGTCTCAGTGGCGGTTGCAATCACCGGCACAGCCGTGGGGGCGCTGGGCACCGTGTCGGCATTGAAGCGGCGGATAATGATCGAGTCGGCGTCCAGGCGCACATTGGTGCCGTCGAGCGTTTCGGCCACATAGCCCACATCCCCGGCGGCAAAGCCGGCATCGACCAGCGTGACCAGGCCGGTGCCGTTGATCGAGAACGTTAGGTTCGGCCCCTGGGCGTCGAGCCGCAGCGTCACCGGCACGGCGTCGGTCGGGATGGCGGCGTTCTGCCCCTCGGCCAGCGTGGTCCACTCGCCCAGCAGCCGCTTGGCGATCAGGTAGCCCTGGGTCACCGGGTTAATGAAGGCGGCGTAGTAGTTATCGGGCGTGATCTGGCGAAAGGTGATGCCGTAGCGAATTTGCCCGCCCGCCGCGCCCGAGCCGGTGACGATGGTTTCGAGCGAGAAATCGGAGAACACGCCCGGGCGCGAGGCCAGCAGCAGCGTGTTCGCGCCGTTCACGTCCAGGCGGTAGAGTTCGGGGTTCTGGTAACTGGCGAGGCCGCGCTCGGCCTGCACCACCGGCCAGCCGCTGTCGTCGTCGCTGAAGTCGTCTTGAAACAGAATGCTGTCGTCTTCGGTAGGTTCCGGCACCGCCGTGTCTGCGGCGGCGGCTTCGCCCTCGGTCGCGGTCGCGGCGGCGCTCGGGGGGGTCGCGGTCGGCGTGCCGCCGAACAAGCCGCAGCCGCTCAGCACCAGTGAAGACAGCAGCAGCGCCGACAAGCCGGCGCTCAAACGCTTATGAGTCAAAAAAGGCACCATTCGCATCACCTCTAGTTGGGAGCCCACATCCAAGTATTGTTGAAGGCGCAGTGAGTGTTGCCGCTGCGGTTGAGCGCCACCAGCGCCACAAAGCCTCGGTCCAGTTGGTCATCTTGGATCTGGCCGATCTGCACGCCGTTGGTGTAGATGGTAAAGACCGTGCCTTGCCCCTTAACCGTCAGGCGGTTGGTGGTGTCATTGGCCGAGCTAAACACCGGGTCGATGCCGCGCGCGTACATGTCATCGATGGAGATGACTTCGCCATCGCGCATGACGGTAAAGCCGGCGTAGCCATTGGCGGCGCGGGTGATCAGCACCAGATACTGGTTGAGCGCGTCTTGGTTGCCGTCTGAGCGCAGCACCACGCCGCACCCCGACTCGCCATAGAGTGTGTTCCAGGTGATGTCGCTGGAGACCACAAAGTCGGTCACCACCGTCGCCACGAAGCGGTTGGCGTAGTCGTAGGTCTCAAAGCCCTCAATGTCAAGCGACACGGGCGGGTGAATCCACTTGACCGTGCCGGCGGCCGGGTCGACCCCGTAACGCGGCAGTTCGGCCAAGATGGGCGCAACGGCCGTGGCCGTGGCGGCGGCGCGGGCGAGTTCTTCCGCCTGCTCGGCGGCGGCGGTCGCGGCGGCGTCGAGCACGCCCTGGTTGCTGTCGGGTTTCGGCGTGCTCGAGGCGGCGCCCCTGGGCGTGGCCGTGGCCTTGATTACCGGGTTGGCAGCGGCAGTCGAGGTGCCAGCTACCGAACTCGCCAGCGCCTGCACGGTGGCCTCGCGGTTGGAGGTGGAGCCGCCACCGGTATCACAGGCCACGGCGGCGGCCAGCAGCGCCACGAGTACTACGGCCAGGCGCGGCAGCCAGCGGCGGCCGGGGTTATGAGGAGTAAACGGTCGCGCCATGATTACACCACGTCCTTACGCTTTTGCAGCACCAAAATCACGAGGAACAGCACCGCGCTGTAGATCACCTGCGCAATCCACGTGCTCAGGATTTTGGGATAGTACAAGCCCGGATCGCCCTTGTCGACAAACGTCCAGCCGAAGTCGCGGTTGACGCGCGAGATCAT
Source organism: Anaerolineales bacterium (assembly GCA_043754665.1). Lineage (GTDB taxonomy): Bacteria > Chloroflexota > Anaerolineae > Anaerolineales > UBA6663 > JADZEK01. The sequence goes on from JAYUUW010000290.1 coordinate 3,108, forward strand.
GCTTTCGGCCGGCTCCACCGACGAGGCGCGGGCCACCTGCCAACTGGCCAGGGCTTGCTGGTACTCAATGGCGCTTTCCTGGTAGGCCTGCACCTCAGTCTGATAGGCCTGCACCTCGACCTGGTAAGCGTCGAGCTGCGCCTCATACCCGGTCTGGATCGTGTCGACCTCGGCCTCCCATACGCGCAGAGCCGCAAAGTAGTCGGCCATGGCAATCTGGTCGGCCTGGTCTTCTGGCTCGACCGGCTTGGGCGGCAAGGCCGGCTCCGGCGGCTGCACCGGCGCTTCGCCGGGCGGCCCGTCGGGGGCGGTGGGCGGGGGTTCGTCGATCTTGGGATTGTAGAACTGGCCGACGCCGGGGAACTCGCACTCGGTGAACAGGGCGATGCCCAGGCAGCGGCAGCCTTGCGCGGCCTTATCGTCCAGGGTCATCGTCTTGCGCAAGTCCTCGGGCAGCGCCCAGCAGGTGTCGCCGGCCACGTCGCCGCCGACGGCGGTGATAGACATGAGCGATTCAAACGCCCAGCGCGTAGTGGTTAGCGCGCTTACATACTGCCCTGCCCCTGGCAGCGCGATGAGCGCACCGCCTAGCACGATCTGCGGGATCATCATGACGATGACCAGCAGCGAGGCCGAGTTGGGGTTGGGCGCGAGGGCCGAGGCGAACAGCCCCAGCATCATGCCGGCCATGGTCGAGAGCGTCAGCGTGACGTAGACCATGGCCGTGTCGAGCAAAGTGCCGGGCATTTGAAAGGCCAAATAGTGAATGAGGACAAAGGCCGCCGTTTGGTACAGCGCCAGCAGCCCCGCCACCCAAATCTTGCTCAGGATGTAGGGCAGGATTTTTAAGTTGACCAGGCGCTCGCGTTTGTAGATATCGGCTTCTTTCACGATCTCGCGCATTTGACCGATGCCGCCCACCAGCACGCCATACAGCGCCAGTAGGAACAGCGTAATCATCACGTTCGGCACGTTGCCGAGCGGCCCAGTGGTAAACGGATTCCGCCCCAGTAAGACCGCCAGCACCACGTCGAGCAGGCCGACCAGGGGCGGCACGAACAGCATCAGGAATAGCGTCGATCGGTCGCGCACCAAGATGTTGACGTTGCGGGCTGAGAGAATGAAGAACTGCCGCAACTGCGACACCTGGCGCGGGCGGCGGGGCTTGGCCGTGGCGGGCTTGGAGGGGGCCACGGCGGCCTGCCCGGCCGCCTGGCCCACGGTGTGGCCCTGCGAGATCAGCGGCTGGGCGACATACTGCTGATAGGCCGGGTGCTCCTGGTAGCGCTTGGCCCAATCGGCCGGGGAGCCGTTGGCGGCATCATCCAGAATCGCGTAAATCTGGTCAAACTGCATCTCGTCGGCGCGGCGGTCGCGCTCGGAGCGGTATTGGTCGAAGTACTGCAAGGCCTCGTCGGGCGGGCCGTACCAGGCCAGGAACCCGCCGCGCGCCAGAAACACCACCTTGTCAGCCAGCATGACGTTCTTGGTGGCGTGCGTGATCAGGATGATGGTGCGGCCCTGATCGGCCAGGCGGCGCATGAGCTGCATCAGCGCCGTCTCGGTGCCGGGGTCGAGGCCCGAGGTCGGCTCGTCGAGGAAGAACAGGCCCGGCTTGGTGAGCAGCTCCACGCCGATGGAAACGCGCTTCTGCTGGCCGCCGCTCAGGCCGCTGATCTGCACATCTTTGCGGTGGGTCAGGTCCAGGTCGTCCAGCACTTCCATCACGCGCTGCTGGCGTTCCTGGCGGTTGGTGTCGGGCGGCATGCGGAGCTGGGCGGCGTAGTCCAGCGCCTGGAAGATCGTCAGTTCCATGTGGATGATGTCGCGCTGCGGCACAAAGCCAATGTCATACCGGATAGCGTCAAAGTGGCGGTAGACATCGATGCCGTTGACGTAAACCTTGCCGTGCGTGGCGGGGCGATAGCCGGCAATCGAGTCAACCAGAGTCGACTTGCCGCCGCCGGACTGGCCCACCACCACGATAAACTCGCGCGGGTTGATCGAGAACGAGATGTTTTGCAGGATGTTGAGGTCGCGGCGGACCCATTTGTTCAGGCCGACCACATCCACCCGCAGGCCGCGCGACTCGTCGTAGCGGTCGAGGCCGTCTTCGCCCAGCACAAAGCGATACGGGCCGACGCGGATTTGGTCGTTGGGCTGAAGCCAGACCTCGCCCTCAATCCGCTGGCCGTTGACGAACGTGCCGTTCGAGCTGCGCAGGTCGCGCACGCGGATGCGCGTGCCGACGCGCTCGATCTGAGTGTTGAAACGCGAGATTTGCGGCGCGTCGAGCCGGATGTCGTTACTGGGGTCGCGGCCCAGTTGCAGCACGTTGCGCTCGTCGAACTTGATGGGCACAATGGCCGACGGGCGCGAGGCCACCGGCGCGAGGAAGCGCAGCGTGACGATGGTGCCGGGGTCCTGGCTGCCGAAACGCAGCACGTCGCCGTGCTGGAGCAGGCGCGGGCCAGGGAGCGGGCGGCCCTCAAAGAAAATGGGGTTGCTGGCCTGCGGCAGGGTGACCAGGCTGTAGCCTTCGGCCGTGCGTTCCAGCCGGGCGTGCTGGCGCGAGACAATTGGCGAGGTGATCTGAATGTCGTTGCCGTCGGCTCGGCCGAGGGTGTAGGCGGGGCCGGTCAGCTCCACGGTGCGGCTGGCGGCGCCGCTCTGCTCAATGACCAACTGCGAGGGCGCACCACCCCGGGCCTGGCCGGCGGCCCCCATCAGGCCCAGGTCGTTGATGTCGCCCATGAGCGTGGGCGGCGGGCTGCCGGGCGCGGCGGGCGTTTGGGCCGGCATCGCCGGGCGGCGCGGCGGTTGCGCGTTGGGCTGGGGCGACGCGGCCGGGGCCGGCGGCGGCGCATAAGCAGCGGGAGCCACCGGTACCTCGCCCTCGAACACGGTCGCAATCGGGCGCGCCATGGGCGCTTCGACCACAAACTCGATGTTTTGGCCGAGCGTGAGGCGGTCGCCGGCTTGCAGGCGGCGGGCGGCGGTCAGCCGTTCGCCGTTGACAAAAGTACCATTGCTACTGCCCAGGTCCTCGAGTACGAGTGTCTCCCCAGTCAGATTAAGCTGCGCGTGGCGGCGCGAAACGCCGGCACCATCGATGGACAGTTGATTGGCGGGATCCCGCCCCAAAACGACGGGAAACTGGTCAAGATTGTAAACTTGGCCGGGTGTGGGCCCCCGCCTCAGAATCAGCCTGAATTTGGGGCCAGACATCAAGAGGACTCCTTCGTTACTGGCGTCAATGCCAAAACTAAACTAATGTAAGTTACAATCAAGACCCGTAAGCACGGGATAAGAGGACGTAGTATACATGAGGCCTACAGCCTCCGCCACACTGAAAGGCCGCCGCTGGGGCGGGCTGGGGCGGCCGGTTGCGTATAGTTGTTGGAGTGGGTCCTATGTCTGGAGCGCACGCTACTTTTCCATCGCCGACGCTGGTTGATCTGCTCCGCCTGCGGGCCGGCGAAAATGCCGGCAAACTCGCCTACCGTTTTCTGGCGGATGACCCCACCGCCCCGCCGGATGTGGTCACCTATGGGGAACTCGACCGCCGCGCCCGCGCTATTGGCGTCTGGCTGCAGCAAAACGCCACCATCGGCGCGCGCGCGCTGCTGCTTTACCCCCCTGGCCTAGACTATATCGCCGCCTATTTCGGCTGTCTGTACGCCGGTGTGGTCGCCGTGCCGGCCTACCCGCCGCGCCTAAACCGGCCCATGCCGCGTCTGCAGGGCATTGTGGCCGACGCCCAGGCCACCGTCGCCCTGAGCACCACCAGCATCCTCAGCAGCTTGGAGCGCCGCTTCGCCCACCTGCCCGACCTGGCCGCCCTGCGCTGGCTCGACACCGCCCGCCTGGCCCCCGACAGCGAAACCGCCTGGAAGCGGCCAGAGATCTCCGGGGACACGCTGGCCTTCCTGCAATACACCTCCGGCTCCACCAGCGCGCCCAAGGGCGTCATGGTGACGCATGGCAACCTAATCTCGAATTTGACCATGATTCAGGCCGGGTTTCAGATGACCGCGCGCGAACGCGGCGTGTTCTGGCTGCCGAGCTACCACGATATGGGCCTCATTGGCGGCATCCTGGAGCCGATGCACCTGGGCGGCGATTCCACCCTCATGTCGCCGGCGGCGTTTTTGCAGCAGCCGGGCCGGTGGCTGCAAGCCATTACCGATTACGCCAACAACGAGGCGGCCATCATCAGCGGCGCGCCCAACTTTGCCTACGCCCTGTGCGTGGAGAAGATCACGCCGGAAGAGCGCGCCCGGCTAGACCTGAGCCACTGGCGCATCGCCTTCTGCGGCGCAGAGCCCATCCGCCCGGAGGCGCTCGACCGCTTTGCCCAGGCCTTTGAGCCGTGCGGCTTCAAGCCGGAGGCGTTCTACCCGTGCTACGGCTTGGCCGAGGCCACCCTGCTGGCGGCGGGCGGGCACGGCGCGCGCCGCATCACCACGCTCACGCTGGCGCGCAAGCCGCTGGAACAAAACCAGGTGGTGGTCAGCCCGGTGGCGCTGACCGAAGGCACGCCCGAGCAGCAGGTGTTGGTAAGCTGCGGCCGGGCCATCCTCGACGAGCGCCTGCTCATCGTCAACGGCGAGAGCAAGACCGTTTGCCCCGAAGACGAGGTCGGCGAGATATGGCTGGCGGGCGGCAACATTACCGCTGGTTATTGGCGCCGGCCGGCCGAGACCGCCGAGTACTTCGGCGCGCGCCTGGCGACCGGCGACGGGCCGTTCCTGCGCACCGGCGACCTGGGCTTCCTGCACGACGGCCAACTGTACGTGACCGGCCGCTCGAAAGACCTGATTATCATTCGCGGGCGCAACCACTACCCGCAGGACATCGAGCAGACCATTGAGCGCTGCCACGCCGCCATTCGCGGCGACAGCCTGGCCGCCTTCTCGGTCGAGGTGGAGGGCGAGGAACGCCTCGTCATCGTCGCCGAGGTCGACCGGCACTATCAGAAGCCGGTGCTGTCGGAGGTGGTGGCGGCGGTGCGCCGCGCGCTGGCGCTGCACCACGAATTGCAACTGCACGCGCTGGTGCTCATTAAGACCTTGAGCATCCCCAAGACCTCTAGCGGCAAGATTCAGCGGCACGCCAGCAAGCGGCTATATCTGCACGGCGGCCTGGAAGTGATCTCCGAGTGGCACGCCGACCGCGACGAGCCGACGGTGGACCCGGTGCCGGCCGCGCCGCCGCCGGTGAAAGTCGTCGCGGTGGTGCCGATAACGCAGGCCAGTCCCGAGGCGCTAGCCCTGGCCGCGTCCATTGAAGCCTGGCTGATCGACCGTGTGTCGAAGCGGCTGAAGCTGCGCCCGGCCATCATTGATGTGGAGCGGCCGTTTGTGGAGTACGGCCTGGACTCGGCGCAGGCCGTGGGGCTGGCCGGCGAGTTGGCCGTGTGGCTGAAGCGCACCGTGCCCCCCACCCTGGCCTGGGACTATCCCACCATCCGCCTACTGGCGCGCCACCTGGCCGGCATTGAGGACGACCCCGAGCCGCCCCCCGCCGAAACCAGCGACGGTGCGCACGCACCGGTCGAGCCCATCGCCATCATCGGCCTGGGCTGCCGCTTCCCCGGCGCGCCCGACCCCGAAGCCTTCTGGCAGTTGCTGCGCGACGGCGTCGACGCGATCTCGGTGGTGCCGGCCGACCGCTGGCCGGTGGATGACCTGTACGCGCCCGAGCCGGGCACGCGTGGCAAGATGAGCACGCGCTGGGGCGGCTTCTTGGACGGCGTCGATCAGTTCGACCCGCACTTCTTCGGCATCTCGCCGCGCGAGGCTTCGCGCATCGACCCGCAGCAGCGCCTGCTGCTGGAAGTGGTGTGGGAGGCGCTAGAGAACGCCGGCCTGCCGCCCGCCCAACTGGCCGGCACCAGCACCGGCGTGTTCATGGGCCTGAGCAGCTACGACTATTCGCGACTGCTCTTCGTGGACCCCGACCGCATCGACGCCTACACCGGCACCGGTAACGCGCACAGCATCGCCGCCAACCGCCTGTCGTACTCGCTCGACCTGCGCGGACCGAGCATGGCCATTGACACGGCCTGCTCGTCGTCGCTGGTGGCCATCCACCTGGCGTGCGACAGCCTGCGCAGTGGCGAGAGCGATGTGGCGCTGGCCGGCGGCGTGAACCTGATCCTCGCGCCCGAACTGACCATCACCTTCTCGCAGGCGCGCATGATGGCCGCCGACGGCCGTTGCAAGACCTTTGACGCTAAGGCCGACGGCTACGTGCGCGGTGAGGGCTGCGGCGTGGTGGTGCTCAAGCGCCTCGCTCAAGCCCAAGCCGACGGCGACAACATTCTGGCGGTGGTGCGCGGCTCGGCCGTCAACCAAGACGGGCGCAGCAACGGCCTCACCGCCCCCAACGGCCTTGCCCAGCAAGCCGTCATCCGGCAGGCGCTGGACAAGGCCGGCGTGCAGCCCGGCGACCTGGACTATGTGGAGGCACACGGCACCGGCACGCCGCTGGGCGACCCGATTGAAGTGCAGGCCCTCGGGGCGGTGCTAGGCGCGCCGCGCTCGCCGGAGCATGTAGTCGGCCTGGCCTCGGTCAAGACCAACATCGGCCACCTGGAAGCGGCGGCGGGCGTGGCGGGCATCATCAAGGTTGTGCTGGCGATGCAGCATCAGATGCTGCCGGCGCATTTGCACCTCGAAACCATCAACCCGGTGCTGCCGCTGGCTGGCACGCCGCTGCAAATCATCACCACGGCGCGCCCGTGGCCGCAGCGCAGCACGCCGCGGTTGGCCGGCATTAGCTCGTTTGGCTTCGGCGGCACCAACGCCCACATTGTGCTGTCGGAGCCGCCGCCCGTTGCGTCGGCCGCGCCCGCCGAACGCGAACGCCCGCTGCACGTGCTGGCGCTCTCGGCCCGCAGCGCGGCGGCGGTGCAGACGCTGGCCGCGCACTATGCCGCGCACTTGACGGCGCACCCAACCGTCAAGCTGGCCGACGTGGCCCACACGGCCAACGCCGGGCGCGCCCATCACGCGCACCGGCTGGCGCTGACCACCACCGACACGTTCGAGGCCCAAATGCAGTTGGCGGCCATCGCCCGGGGCGAAACGCCGCGCGGCGCGGTGCAGGCGCAGGTGAACAGCCGCCACAAGCCCAAGATCGCCTTCCTGTTCACCGGGCAAGGCGCGCAGTATGCCGGCATGGGCCGCGCGCTGTACGACACGCAGCCGGTGTTCCGCGCCGCGCTCGACCGCTGCGCCGCCTGGCTCGATGTGAACGGCCGCCTGCCGCGCCCGCTGCTGCCGGTGATGTGGGGCGAGGCCGAGGGGCTGAACGAAACCGGTTACACCCAGCCGGCGCTGTTCGCGCTGGAGTATGCCCTCTGCATCCTCTGGCGCAGTTGGGGCATTGAGCCGGAGGCGGTGCTGGGTCACAGCGTGGGCGAGTACGCGGCGGCCTGCGCGGCGGGCGTGTTTGAGGTCGAAGCCGGGTTGGCGCTCATTGCGGCGCGGGGCCGCCTGATGCAGGCGCTGCCCGCCAGCGGCGCGATGGCGGCGGTGCTTGCCCCGGAAGCCCTGGTGACAGCGGCCATTGTGCCGTACGCCGGCAAGGTCAGCATCGCGGCGCTCAACGGGCCGGAGAGTGTCGTGATCTCTGGTGACGGTGCGGCCGTCCGTGCAGTTGTGGCGCAGCTATCGGCCCAGGGCTTGACCAGCCAGCCGCTCACCGTGTCGCACGCCTTCCACTCGCCGCTGATGACGCCGATGCTGGCCGAGTTTGCGCGGCTGGCGGCGACGGTGCAGTATCAAGCGCCGCAGCGCCTCACGTTGATCTCGAACCTCACCGGCGCGCCCATGGCCGCCGGGGCCGCACCCGACGCCGCGTACTGGCGCGATCATGTGCTCGCCCCGGTGCGTTTCGCCGAGGGCATGGCGCGCCTGGCCGAGCTGGGCATCGACACCTTCATTGAGATCGGCCCCAGCCCGGTGCTGTTGGGCATGGGCCGCCGTTGCCTGCCCGACCAAGGCGCGCACTGGCTGCCCTCCTTGCGCGGCGGCCAGCCCGATTGGGTGGTGCTCAACGCCGCTGTGGCCGACCTGTACACGCGCGGCGCGCCGGTCGATTGGACCGCCTACGACCAGGGCTATGTGCGCCACAAGGTCGCGCTGCCCACGTATCCGTTCGAGCGCCAGCGTTACTGGCTGGCCACCCCGGGGCCGCTGGCCCACGCCGTCGAGTGGGCGGTGTCCGCCGCGAACGAGCCCGCCACCGACGAGGGCGTGCGGTCCGCGCTGGCCCTGCTGGCACAGGCCACGCCCGAGCAACTGGCGGCGCTGGGCGTCAAGCTGGAGTTCACCACGCCCCTCGCGCTACCCGCCGCTCGCGCCGTCATCGACGCCGCGCCCGTTTCCATTCCAGACTTCCTGGCGCAGGAAGTCAGCCGGGTGCTGGGCATCGGGGAAGGGCAATTGGATCTCAACCAACCGCTCAACCTGTGCGGGCTCGACTCGCTCATGGCGGTGGAGATCAAGAACCGCGTCGAGCAAACGCTCGGCATCGAGGTGCCGCTGGTCGAGCTGCTGCAGGGGCCAACGGTCGCTGACCTGGCGACGGCGCTCACCGCTCGCGCCGCCTCGGCCGACTCGTATGCCGTGCCGATTGAGGCGCTGGCCGATCTGAGCGGCGACTACCCGTTGACCTCCAACCAGCAGGGCATGTGGTTCCTGCACCAGGTAGTGCCGGCGGGCGTGGCCTTCAACGTGGCCGGCGCGGCCCGCCTCACCGGCGCGCTCGACCTCGGCGCGCTGACCCGCGCCCTCAACCAATTGTCCGCCCGCCATGCCGCGCTGCGCACCACCTTCCACCTGGGCGGCGGCCTGCCGGTGCAGCGCGTAGCCGCCTCTCTGTCCGCGCCGCTGAAGATCGTCAGCGCGCTGGGCTGGACCGAAGCGCAGATCAGCGCGCATCTGACCGAGGCCGCCCATGCGCCGTATGACCTGGAGCGCGGCCCGCTGTGGCGCGTGCACCTCCTGCATATCAGCGCCACCGATCACGTCCTCCTGCTCTCGCTCGACCACATCATCACCGACTTCTGGTCGATGACGATTTTGGCGACCGAGTTCATGCAGCTTTATCTGGCCGAGCACGCCGGGCAGCCGCTGCAACTGCCGCCGCTGCCGGTACAGTACGCCGACTTTGTGCGCTGGCAGACCGAGCGGCTGGCCGGCCCCGAGGGCGACAAGCTGTGGGCCTACTGGCAGAAGCAGTTGCGCGGCGAACTGCCCGTGCTCGACCTGCCGACGGACCGCCCGCGCCCGGCCTCGCCCAGCTACCAGGGCGACACGCGCACCCTGCGCTTTGGGCCGGAGCTGGCCGAGAAGCTGCGCACCGTCGCCCGCACGCATGGCGCCACGCTCTACATGACCCTGCTGGCGGCCTTCGACGCCCTGCTCTACCGCCACACCGGCCAAACCGACCTCGTGGTCGGCTCGGTGACCACCGGGCGCAACCGGCCGGAGCTCTCGGGGCTGGCCGGCTACTTCATCAACCCGGTCGCCATCCGCGCCGAGGTCGATGGGCAGCAGTCGTTCGTTGACCTGCTGGCCCAAGTGCGCCAAACGGTGCTGAGCGCCTTCGCGAACGCCGACTATCCCCCAGCCTGGCTGGCCGACAAGCTGCACCTGCTGCGCGACACCAGCCGCCCGCCGATCTTCCAGACCATGTTCATCCTCCAGCGCCCGCAGTCAGCCGAAGGGCAAGGGCTGGGCGCGTTCGCGCTGGGCCTGCCCGGCACGCAGATGGCGCTGGGCGAGGTGATGATGGAGTCGCTGGCGCTTTACAGGCAGCCGGCCCAGTTCGACCTGACGCTCATGATGGCCGAGGTCGATGGCGGGCTGGCGGCCTCGCTCAACTACAACATTGATCTGTTCGACGCCGCCACCGCCGACCGGCTGTTGGCGCACTTGGGCGGGCTGCTCGAAGGCATCGCCGCCGACCCAGCCCAGCCGGTGGCCGCGCTGCCGCTGCTGACGGCTGACGAGGCCCAGTTGGTGCGCCACGCCTGGAACGCCACCGAGCGCCCGCTGCCGGCTGTGGCCAGCCTGCCGCGTCTGTTCGAGGCGCAGGCCGCGCGCACGCCCGAGGCGCTGGCCGTCGTCAACGCCGGCGGCGACCCGGCCGCCGGACTGACCTACGCCGAACTCAACCGCCGCGCCAACCAACTGGCCCGCCATCTGTGTGCGCAGGGCATGGGCGCGGGCACGCTGGTGGGCGTGTGCGTCGAGCGCACCCCGCTCATGGTGGTGGCGCTGCTCGGCGTGCTCAAGGCCGGTGCGGCGTATGTGCCGCTCGACCCCACCTACCCCGCCGACCGCGTGGCCTTCATGCTGGCCGACTCGCACGCGCCGCTGCTGCTCACCGAGAGCAGCCTGC
>JAYUUW010000291.1:0-4827 GCA_043754665.1 Anaerolineales bacterium
GTGGCGTTTAGGGGAATGAGCGCGAGGCGCTACAACTCGCAGCTAATGGCGACGAAGTTGATGTTGCTGATCGTAGCGGGGCCGTGGGCGTTGCGGAACTCGAACGTCTCGCCCACCACCAGGTAGCCGGCCGACATGTTCAGCGGCACCCGCACGGTGACCGGCGGCCCGAGCACCGTCATAAACCAGCCATCATTCTCTGAGTCGTAGCTCCAGTCGGCGGCGGCGCCGCCAAACAGCGCAGCGGCCAACTCGGCGGTAAATGGACAGTCGGCGTTGGGCGGGCCGGCCGGTTCCACGGCGGGCGTGGGCACACCCACCACCGTAATGCCTTCCGGCACCAGCGCCTTAATCCAATCGGGCACGCCGTCTTCCACGTGGTTGGCCGTGGCTTCAGCGGCGGCCGTCGCCCCCACCGACAGCGCCGTGGCCGCGAGGGCGGTGGCGGTGGCCGGCTGCGGCGTGGCCGTGGGCGGGAACAACTGCGCGAAGAACTCAGACGTGGGGCCGGGCGTGGGCGTGTTGCCGTTGACGATCTTCACATCCGACGGCATGAGCATGTTCAGCAGCGCGATGATGGGGTTGTAGGCCGGCGTGGGCGTCAGCGTCGGCCCGCCGGGGGTGATGGTGGGTCCGCCGGGGGTAAGGGTCGCCGCGCCGGGCACGGTGGGTACCGGGCGCAGGGCCGAAACCGCCCCCACAATGATCAGCAGCAGCACGAGCACCAGCCCGGCCCCGGCCAACAGGCGATAGGTACCGGCATGGCGCACCAGCCGCTGATGGTCCTGAGCCCGGATATCGCGCATGGCCAGCGCCACCTGGTCGGCCGAAGCGCCGGTGCGCTCCAGCGCCGCCTGGATCAGCGTCAGCGAATTGCCCAACTGGTACAACTGCGCGGCGCGGGCGGCCAGTTCGGCCGGGTCCGGCGGGTTGGGCACAATGATCACCACTTCCGGCACCGCCACGGCCTGGCCGCCGGTGGTCATCAGGCCGGTCTCGGCGGGCGGGCGCGTCGGGGCCGTGTCGGCGGGCGCTTCGCCGGCCGCGAGTGCGTCGAGGAATTTGGCTTCATCGGCCGGCGCTTGGGCGGCGGGTATGTTTTGCAGCAGTTGGGCCAATAATGACGCGGCATCGCCGGCCAGGGCGGGTTCCGCTGAGGCCGGGGCAGAAGGCGGCTCGGCGGGCGGCGGCGTGGCTGGAGCGGCCTGGGCCGCCAGGCTGTCGAGAAAGCTCACCTCGTCGGCGGGGGCGGGCGCGGCGGGCAGTTCGGCCAGCAGCGCCGACAACAGCGCCGCCGAATGCGGCTCCAGCACGACCGGCTCATCAACGGCCAAGACAGCCGGTTCCAACATCGCCGGCGCGGCCGGGGCGGCTTCGGCGGGCGGCTCAACGCGCAGGTGCGCCAGCAGTGTGGCGGCCGGCGAAGTCACCGTCTCGGCCGGCGCGAGCGGCGCGTGGCCGGTGGCCGGTTCGCCAGTCTCGTCGGGGCCGTAGAGCAGCTCGCGGATCGAGTTGTTCAGTTTAGCTTTGGGCGGCAGGTTGAGGAACGTGGTGAGGGTCGGCGCGGCCGGCGCCTCGGCCACCGGCGCAGCGGCCTCGGGGGTGGCCAGTATAGAGGCCGCTGCAACAGCGGCCAGCGGCTCGGCTTCGCGCTCAGCCACCGGGTCGGCCGCCGGTGACGCGGCCACGGGGGCGGGCGTCGAGCCAATCCCCGCCAGCAGCGCCGGCAATTCCGAGGGCAGCACCCACTGCTCCAGCATGGCCTCGGTGGCGGTGGGCTCGGTCACCGGCAGGCGCACCAGCCGCAAATGCGCCCCGCCCGACTCGACCTCAAAGGCCGCGCCGCAGGCCGCGCACCACATCTGGTCGGGCGTGACGGATTGATGCACGACCGTCAGGCGGCCACGCGCGCGGCACACCGGGCAGGCACCCTTTCCGGCCCAGGTATCCGGCAGTTCATAGCGCGGGATAATAGCGTCCAAACCGGCTGTACTCCCCACGGGCATTGAAAAGCAACCAAACCAAAACGCTGCGCGGTGGTGGAGGGCGGGTGATCGGGTGACCACCCCACCGCGTGGCAGCAGCGTTTATTCGTACTTGAGGGCGGTCACCGGCACGAGCGTCGCCGCCCGCAGCGCCGGGTACAGCCCTGAAATCAGACCGATCAGCGTCGCAAACACTACCGAGAAAATCGGCAGCCAGGAGGGCGTGAACACGGCCGAGGTCGGCGGCGGCGTGCCATTGGTGGCGGCCTGCCCGGCCAGGTAGGCCACGGCCAGCACGTTGATGATCTGGCCCGCGCTCCAGCCCAGCGCCACGCCGCCCACGCCACCGATGAAGCCGATGCCGGCCGCCTCGCCCAGGAACACGCTCAGCACGTCGCGGTTGGTGGCCCCCACGGCCTTCATCAGGCCGATCTCGCGGGTGCGTTCCAAGATGGCCATGGCCATGGTGTTGGCAATGCCGATGGCCGCCACCAGCAGGGCGATGGCCCCCACCCCGCCGAAGACCACTTGCAGCACGATGTAGAAACTGTTGATGCCCTGCACAAACGACTGCGGCGTGAAGGCCTGGAAGCCCAGGGTGGTAATCTGGTCGGCCACATCGAGCACTTGATCGACGCTGTCCACCTTCACCACGGCGTTGTTGTAGCCGTCGCGGGGACGGTTGATGCGCTTGCCCAAGAACCATTCGTTGAACGACGTGACATCGGCCAGCGACATATAGATCGAGTAGTCCGGCTCGCTGCGCGTCTCGGCGATGACGCCCACCACCTGCACCTGAATGACCTTGCGAATTTCCACGCCGTCGCTGGAGTACTTAATCAGCGTCAGCTTGATGGTCTGGTCGAGCAGGTTCGGCGGCTCGGTCGGCGGCTGGCCCGGCCGCATGTGCGGGTCATAGAATTGCAGCGGCACGTTCACGCCGATGACGGCCGTGCCCTTGGCCAGGTCGAGGATGCCGCCCTGCGCGCTCACGCCCAGGTCGGCCACCGAGTCGGTGCCCATGCCCATGATCGAGCCGTAGCCCTCCAGCCGCCCGTAGTGCAAGAGCGAGCCGCCGTTGAGGTAGTCGCGCGGGATGACGGCAATGACGCCGGGCATGGCCGCAAACTGCGCCAGCGCGTCGTCGTTGAGCGGCGCGACGATGGCCGGCCCGTCGCCGGGGCGGCCGCCCCCGCCGCTGCTGAACACCACGCCGCCGCCGCCGTCACCGTAGCTGGGGTTGACGTCGATGCGGGTCAGGTCGCCAATGCTGCCAAGTTGCTCGTTAGCGTTGCGCTGCAAGCCCACGCCGAGCGACACCAACACCACGACGGCCGCCGTGCCGATGACCACGCCCACGGCCGTCAGCGCCACGCGTGCCTTGCGCCGGCCGAGATTCTCAAAGATCAGGGCAATTAAGTCAAAGATACCCATATCAACACCTTAGAACGGTCCACCGCGCCCTATCGGCCCAAACCAGTTCCTAACGTATTCTACTACCGTTCCCGCCGAAGACTGTGGGCCGAGCGGTCACTTGAGGGCGTATTCCAGTTCAGGGGCGAGACGCGTTCGTATTGGTCTCGGCCGAGATTCCTCACCGGCCCGAAGGCAGCGGTTGGTCTGCCGACCTGAGGCCGGGTTCGGAATGACAAATCCAGCGGACGGGAGACGGCGGATGGCTGCCTTAGCCATGGACTGCCCCTGACGTGAAATGCCCACATCACTTGATGGGCACGGACACAGCGGTCACTTCAATCAGCCCGCCGCCGCCGCCATCGCCGCCCGGCCGCCCGCCGCCGTCGTCGGGCAACAGGCCGCCGTCCTCCGGCACACCAATGCCGCCGCCATCAGCCGGCGCGCCGCTGTCCAGGCCGAACAGGCCCTTGAAGAAGCGCACGACCTGGTCCCAGAACGACTCGGGCTCCACCACCGGCGGCGGCTCAATCGGCCCCCCGCCGCCGTCGCCGGGGTCAACCGGAATGCTCTCCAGCACTTCGACCGTCACCGTGTCGGTGATGGTGCGCTGCTGGTTGAAGTCGTCGGTATAGTCCACCGTAATCAGCAGTTCCAGCGGGCCGGCCGTTTCAGGGATGACGCTGGCATCGAGCGTGAAGAAGCCGCCTGGGTCGAGATTGCCGATCAGGATGATGTTGTTGGCGAAGGTGACGCCCGGCACCTCGGCCATGACGCGCATGTTGCCCAGCACGCTGGTCTTGCGGCCCAGGTTCACTATCTGCACCGGCAGAATGTTCGGCTGGAACTGGAAGAACGGACCGGGATCGCGGTACAGGCTCACATCGACCTGCGGCAGTTCATAGACCAGCAGCGTAATCACCTGATCGTCGGTGTAGGTGCCGCTGTCGGAACTGTAGATGAAGGAAAACTCCATCGGGTACGCGCCGGCGGTGGTGGTGGCGTTGACCACGAAGGTCTGTTCGGCGCTAAAGGAATCGCCCACGCCCAGGTCGCCCAGGCTCTGCACGTTCGACGAGTCGACCGGCGCGAACTTTGAGAAGTCGCCGCCGCTGCCCGACACGCCGCCCGGCCCGGTGGGGGTGCCCTCGCCGCCGCCGCCATTGCTGGCCGTGCCGCCGCCCGCGATCATGGTAATGCGGCGGGCGTCAGCCGCGCCCAGGTTCTGAATATCCAAATGCAGCGTAAAGCGCGTGCCCGGCACCAACAGCTCCACATCGGTGGCGTAGGCGGTGATGAGCAACTGCGGACGCAGCACGACGCGCTGGGTGGGGGTGGGCGTGGGCGTGCTGGTGGCGCTCACGCCGCCGCCGCCGCTGGGGGTCACCGGGAAGGTGAGCGTGAAGTCGCCGCTGTAGGCCTGGCCGTT
>JAYUUW010000292.1:0-8340 GCA_043754665.1 Anaerolineales bacterium
GTGAACACGGTCTTCCTCACCGTCATTGGCCTGCCGCTGCAAATGGCCGTAGCCCTCGGGTTGGCCGTGCTTCTCAACCAAAAGATGCGCGGCGAGCGGGTCTTTCGCATGGCCTTCTACCTGCCGGTGATCCTGGGGTTCAACACCGCCGTGCTGCTGTGCTGGCGCTTGATGCTGAACACCGGCACCGGCATCATCAACCAGCTCATCCGCGCCCTCAGCACGGCCTTCCCGCCCTTCGGCTATCTCAATCGGGCCGCCATCTTCCTGGTCGAGCTGATCAATGCCGGCTTCCTGGGGCTGAGCAGCGGCAAGTTCACGCTGCTCGGGGCCGTATGGGCGGCCGGCTTCCCCGCCGCCAACCGCGTGCCGCTGTGGGTGCAAAGCCCCATGTGGTCCAAGATGTCGGTGGTGCTGCTGATGGCCTGGGGCGCCGGGGCCATGATGCTGATCTTCCTGGCCGGTCTCAAGAACATCCCGCGCGAGCTGCACGAAGCCGCCGAGGTCGACGGCGCTGGCCCGTGGAAGCGCTTTTGGTCGGTGAGTTTCCCCCTGCTCACGCCCTTCATCTTTTACAACCTCGTCATCGGCCTGGTCAGTTCGCTGCAAATCTTTGAGCCCATCTTTGTGCTCTATCGCGACAATCAGCCGCTGGTGCCCTCGACCATCTCGATGGTCTACTACTTGTGGCAAGCCAGTTTCAGCCACTTTGAAATCGGCTATGGCTCAGCCATCTCCTGGGTCATCTTCCTCATCATCTTGATTGTGACCGTGATCCAATTCAAAGCCCAAGATCGCTGGGTCACCTACGACCTGTATTGAGACCCGCCATGCGCGCCCTTTCGCCCACCGTGACTCGCATTCTGCTGTACGTCTTCCTCATCAGCGCCACCATCGGCATGGGCTTCCCCCTCTTTTGGATGGTGTCGTCCTCCTTCAAATCGCTGGCCGAGGCCAACGCGCCCGGCATCGTCTGGGTGCCCAACCACCCAACCGCCGCGGCCTACACCGAACTGCTGGGCAACGCCCAATTCCTGCGCACGTACTTCAACACGGCCTTTTATACCGCGCTGGCGTTGATTGGCACGCTGGGGTCGGTGGCGGCCGTGGCCTACGCCTTCAGCCGCATCGAGTGGCCGGGGCGCAACGTCGTCTTCTTCCTAATGCTCTCGACCTTGCTCATCCCGGCCCAGGCGCTGATCGTGCCGCAGTATGTCTTCTTCAACAAGCTCGATTGGATCGGCACCTTCAACCCGATCATCATTCCCGGCTACTTCGCCGGCGGCGCGGCCATGATCTTCCTGCTGCGCCAGGCCATGGCCCAGATCCCCAAGGAACTCGACGAGTCGGCCTTTCTGGACGGCGCCAGCCATGTGCAGGTGTGGTGGCATATCGTGCTGCCGCTGTGCCGCGCGCCGCTAGCCACCGTAGCCACCTTCCTGTTCGTGGCCAACTGGAACAACCTGCTTGGCCCGATCATCTACCTGCAAACGGTGGACTTGTACACCTTGCCGGTGTTTGTGGCCAACCTGTACAACATCAACAGCGCCGTGCAGCCCTGGCCGACCATCATGGCGGCGGCGGTGCTCACCACGGTGCCGCTGATCGTGGTGTTCTTCTTCGCCCAGCGCTTCTTGCTCGACAATCCGCTGACGGGCGGCTTGAAGGGCTAAGGGATGACGCGATGACCCTCTCCCTCGAACACGCCCTTGGCCAACGGCAAATGCTCAGCTTCCTGGGCCCCACGCCCTCCGCCGAAATTTTAGCAACGCTGAGACAGCAGCACCTTGGCGGGGTCACGCTCTTCCGCGCGCACAATGTGGAGCATCCCGCCCAAGTGCGCGACCTGACGACCGCCTTGCAGCGCGCCGCGGCCGCCTCCGGCCAGCCGCCGCTGCTGATCGCCGTCGACCAGGAAGGCGGCACGCTGATGGCCCTGTCTGGCACCACGCCCTTTCCGGGCAACCTGGCCTTGGGCGCGGCCGGCTCCATTGACCTGGCGCGCCGCGCGGGCTACGCCCTGGGCCGCGAACTGGCGGCCATGGGCCTCAACGTCAACTACGCGCCGGTGTGCGACATCAACCTGAACCGCGAGAACCCGGTGGTCGGCACCCGCTCGTTCGGCAGCGATCCGGCGCGGGTGGCCGCGCTAAGCGCCGCGCTGGTGGCCGGGCTACAGGCGGCCGGGGTGGCGGCCACGGCCAAGCACTTTCCCGGCCACGGCGACACCCCCACCGATTCGCATCACAGCACGCCGTTCGTGCCGCACAACAAGCAGCACTTGCACCAGGTCGAACTGCTGCCGTTTGTCGCCGCCATCCGGGCCGGCGTTAAGCTCGTCATGACGGCACATGTGGCGCTGCCCGCGCTGACCGGCAACGACCTGCCGGCCACGCTCTCGCCCGCCATCTTGCAGGGGCTGCTGCGCGGTGACCTGGGCTTTGACGGCGTCATCATCAGCGATGCGTTGGACATGCAGGCCTTTCAGCAGGGCGCTGGTTTTGCCTGGGCCGCCAGCGCGGCGGCGGCGGCCGGGGTCGATTTGCTAACCCTGAATGCCAGGCTGCCCGAACACCACACGGTCTTGGCTGCGTTACTCGCCGCCGCCGCCGACGCGCGCCTGACACCCGCCGCCATTAACGCCTCAGCCGCGCGCGTGCTGGCGTTGAAGGCCTGGTGCGCCCAGGTCTCCCCGCCCCCGCTCGACGTGGTGGGCTGCGCCGAGCATCAGGCCCTGGCGTTGGAGATCGCGGCGCGCTCGGTGACGCTGGTGCGCGACACGGCCCAGCGGCTGCCGCTCGACTCGGCCGCCCAGCCGCGCCTGGCGGTGGTGGTGCCCACGCCCCAAGACCTCACCCCGGCCGACACCTCGTCCTATGTGCAGCCGGCCCTGGCGGCGGCCCTGCGCGCCTTTGCCCCCAGCGTGACCGAATTTGTGGTGCCCATCAACCCCACCGCGGCCGAGGCCGCCGCGCTGGCCGACACGCTGCGCACCGGCGGTTACGACGCGCTCATCATTGGCACCATCAACGCCGGCGACTTTCCCGGCCAGGCGGCGCTGGTCAATGCGCTGCTCAATCACCACCAGCCGGTCATCGCCGTGGCGCTGCGCATGCCGCACGACCTCCTGGCTTATCCCACCGCGCCCACCTATGTGTGCACGTACAGCCTGTTGGCCCCGGCCATGCAGGCGCTGGCGCAGGCCCTGTTTGGTCAGATCGCCTTTGCCGGCCAGTTGCCCATCGACCTGCCGCTGCCCGTGATCTGAAGCCGCCCGCGGCCGAGGCCGCTGGGGGATGACCTACAATGGCGGGCATGACCACCGAAATCGAGTTCTCCCTCATGGCCGACAGCCCGGCCAACATCCAACCGTTACTCGACCAATTCGAGGCCGCGCACGGCATCCGCGTGCGCCTGCGCCTAATGCGCTGGGATGTGGCTTGGAGCGATCTAGTGAAGGTCGCCCTCTACGGCGACGGCCCTGACGTGTCTGAAATCGGCAGCACCTGGCTGGGCGACCTGGTGGCCATGAACGCCCTCCGGCCGTTTGAAACCGCCGAGCTAGCGGCCTTAGGCGAGGCGGCGTTTTTGCCCTCCACCTGGCTGGCCTGCCAACTCATCGGCGACGCGCGCCAGTGGGCTGTGCCGTGGCTCACGGGCGCGCGGCTGCTGTTCTATCGGCGCAACCTGTTGGCCCAAGCTGGGCTGCATGAAGCCAGCGCCTTTGCCAACCCGGAGCAGTTGCTGCACACCGTGGCGCAGTTGGCGGCGGCGGGCGTGGCCGTGCCCTGGACCGTGCCCACCGGGCCGACGCACACCACCCTGCTGAACATCGCCAGTTGGGTCTGGGGCCATGGTGGCGATTTCATCAGCGCGGACGGCAAGCGCACGTTTTTCAGCCGGCCCGAAGCGCGGGTCGGCATGGGCGCCTATTTTGCCCTCGGGCGCTACCTGGCGCCGCCGGTGCGCCACCTCACCGGCTTGCAGCCCGACGCCCAATTCCTGCGGGCGGCGGAGACGGCCATTACGCTCAGCGGACCGTGGCTGTTCGGCGCGGCCCAGGCCGAGGCTGGGCTGGCCGACCAATTGGGCGTTGCGCTGCCGCCTGGCCCCTCGTTCGTGGGCGGGTCGCACTTGGTGGTCTGGAAGCACGGCCGCCACCCGGAAGCCGCCGCGCAGTTAGCGGCCTTTCTCACGCAGAGCGGCCCGCAGCTGGCCTACAGCCAGGCCGTGGGCCTGTTCCCCACGCGCCTGGAGGCGCTGGCGACCGCGCCCTTTGCCACGCACCCCTTCTGGCAATTGGCTACCCGCGGCCTGCGCACCGGGCGCTCACTGTTGGTGACGCGCTCGTGGGGCCTGATGGAAGATCGGCTGTCCCTGGCCCTGGCGGCGGTCTGGGGTGACGTGCTCGCCGACCCTGAGGCCGACTTGGACGAACTAATCCGCCGCCGCCTGGAACCCCTCGCCCAGCGGCTCGATCTCGTGCTCGGCCAAACCTAGATGCCGGCGTTCATCATCCGCAACGCCACGCTGGTGCTGCCCGAGGGGTTGGTCCCTAACGGCGCGGTGCGCGTGGCAGGCGAGGCGCTCACCTGGATTGGCGGGGCCTCGGAACTAGAATCCGAGTCGGGTGCCACTGAGGTGGACGCGGCGGGCCTGTACCTTGCGCCAGGCCTCATTGATTTGCAATTGAACGGCGCCTTCGGCCTCGACTTCACCGTTGACCCAGCCGCGCTCTGGCGCGTGGCGCTGGAACTGCCGCGCTACGGCGTGACCGCCTTCCTGCCCACGATCATCACCGCGCCGCCGGGGGCGATCCCCGCCGCCCAGGCGGCGTTGGCGGCCGGGCCGGCCACGGGGCGCGCGTCTGGCGCCCGGCCGCTGGGGCTGCACCTGGAAGGGCCGTTCCTTAACCCGCTCCGGCGCGGCGCGCACCCGCTCGAGCATCTGCGCCGGCCCAATCTGGGTGAGGCGCGGGATTGGTCGCCGGCCACGGGCGTGCGGCTGGTGACGCTCGCCCCCGAACTGCCGGGCGCGCTGCCGTTGATTGAAACGCTGGCCGCGCGCGGCGTTGTCGTCGCGCTGGGCCACTCCGATGCGACCTATGCCGAGGCGTTGGCGGGGCTGGCGGCCGGCGGCACCTATGGCACGCACCTCTTTAATGCCATGTCACCGTTCAACCACCGCGCGCCCGGCGTGGCGGGCGCGCTGCTGGCCGACGCGCGGGCGGTGGTGGGTTTGATTGTGGATGAAGTCCATGTGCATCCGGCCGCCGTGGCCGTGGCCTGGCACGCGAAGGGGCCGGGCCGGGTGTGCCTCGTCAGCGATGCGATGGCCGGGCTAGGCCTGGGCGACGGCGGCTACCAGTTGGGCGAACGCACGGTCCATGTCGCGCACGGCACGGCGCGGCTGGCCGATGGCACGCTGGCCGGCAGCCTGCTCAGCCTGGACCAGGCCGTGCGCAACCTGGCAGCGATCACGGGCTGCGGCCCGCACGCGGCCCTTGGGGCAGCCTCGGCCGTGCCCGCCGCCGTTTTGGGGCTGAGCGAGCAGTATGGGCGATTAGCTGCCGGAGCCGCCGCCGACCTGGTGCTGCTAACGCCCGACTTGCAGGTCGCCGCTACCTGGGTGGGCGGCCGGCTGGCGTATCAATCTGAGAGGATGCCACACGATGGGCTTGCGCGATGAAATTGGGGAGCAGCCGGCCGTGCTGCGCCGTTGGCTTGAGACTCAACTCGGCCAGGTCGAGGCCGTGGCGCGGGCCATTGCCCAGCGCCCGGTGGAGTTTGTGTACCTGGCGGCGCGCGGCACTTCCGATCACGCGGCGATCTATGCCCAGTACGTGTGGGGCCAACGCAACGGGCTGGCGGTGGCGTCGTCAGCGCCCTCGCTCTTCACGCGCTACGACGGCACGCCGCGCCTGAGCAAAGCGCTGGTGGTGGGGGTATCGCAGTCCGGCCAGTCGCCCGACGTGGTCGCCGTCGTCGCCGAAGGCCGCCGGCAAGGGGCCTTGACCCTGGCCGTGACGAATGCGCCGGCCTCGCCCCTCGGCCAGACGGCAGAATACACCTTGGACCTACAGGTTGGCGAGGAGCGCGCTGTAGCGGCCACCAAGACCTACACCGCCGAGCTTTTGGCGCTGGCGGCCCTGTCGGCCGCGCTGAACCCAGCCGAGGGCGCCCTGGAGGCATTGTGGCAGGTGCCAGCGGCTGTCGAGGCCGCCCTGGGCTTGGAAGCGCAGGTGGCGGCCGTGGCGGCGGCCCACCGTTCGCTGGAGCATTGCGTGGTCTTGGGGCGGGGCCTGCACTACACCACCGCTCAGGAATGGGCGCTCAAGCTGAAAGAGTTGGCCTATGTGTTGGCCGACCCATACTCCTCAGCGGATTTTCAGCACGGCCCGATTGCGGTCGTGGAGCCGGGCTTTCCGGTGCTCGCCGTCGTGCCGCGCGGCGCCGTCTTCGCCGACGTGCTGGCCTTGCTGCACCGCCTGCGCGCCGACTACGGGGCCGAGTTGTTCATCATGTCGGATGCGGACGAGGCCTTGGCCCTCGGTCAGGCGGCCATCCGCCTGCCAGGGGAGCTGCCCGAGTGGTTAGCGCCCTTGGTCAGCATTGTGCCGGCGCAACTCTACTGCTACCACCTCACCCGCGCCAAGGGCTTTGACCCCGACACGCCGCGCCACATTCACAAGGTCACGCGCACCCGCTAGCGCCTTACAAGCACTCCATAAACTGATTCAATTGCTCCACCCGGCGCTGGCTCACGGCCCAATCCCAGGCGGCCCGCACATTGTCGCGCTCGGCGCTCAACACCGCCAGGGCCGCCGCCAGCTCATCGCCCTTCAACTGTTCGCTGTGGGCCGCCATCAGCCGGGCGTAGTAGCGGCAGTGTTGGTTGCGCACCGCCGCGCTCTGGTCCGGGTCGGCCTGCAGGCGCTCGGCCGCATACTGCCGCAGCAGATCATGCACTTCATAGCGGCCATCGGCGGTCCGGCGCAATAGCGACTTGTCGACCAGCCCCGCCAGCACCGGCAGCGACACGCCGACGATCTCGGTCGCGGCCTCGCGCCGGAAGCCGCCGCGAAAGACGGCCAACTGCCGGAAGACGGCCTGCTCCGGCGGCGAGAGCAGCGCCCACGAGTGGTCGAAGACCGCCCGCAAACTGCGATGGCGTTCGGGCACGTTTTGAAGCCCGGTGGTCAAGAAATCCAGGCCGTGTTCCACCTCGGCCACGATCTCGGCGCACGCCAGCACGCGCAGCCAACTCGCCGCCAGCTCGAGGCCCAACGGCACGCCTTCGACTAACTGGCACAGGCGCACCACCGCCGGCACATCGGCCGGCCGCAGCGCGAAGCCCGACAGCACCCGCCGCGCTTGCTGCACAAACAGCGCCACCGCTGAGAAGGCACTAGCCTCGGCCGGCGCCAGCTCCTCGGCCGTGGCCGGGTAGGCCAGGCCCTGCACTTCTAGCAGCCACTCCTCTTGCAGGTTCAGCCGAGCACGCGAAGTGACCAACAGTTTGATGCCCGGTGCCAGCCGCAGGATGTCGCCCAACTGCCGGGCCTCGGTCACCAACTGCTCAAAGTTATCCAGGATTAGCAGCAGGTGCTTGTCGCGCAGATGATTGAGCAGTTGGGCCTGGGGGTGCACCGGCCCCTGAAAGTCGTACCGCAGCGCGTCGGCCATAGCGGCCAACAGCGAGGTGGGAGCGGTGTCTTGGTCCGGGCCGGCGGCCAGCGGCACCATGAACACGCCATCGGCGAAGCGCAGATCGAAGCTCGTTTCGGGATCGATGCAGCGCGCCGCGGCCTGGAGCGCCAGCCGGGTCTTGCCGATGCCGCCCGGGCCGACCAGCGTGAGCAGTTGGGCTTCGGGGTTGTGCAAATAGTGGCCGATCTCGGCCAGCTCGGCTTCGCGGCCGACGAAGGCCGTGGGCTGCGGCGGCAGGTTGTGCGGCGGTGGCGCCGCGGCGGCGCGCAGCCGTTCATACAGCGCCGTGGTCTCGGCCATCGGCGTTACGCCCAGCTCCTCCGCCAAGATGCGGCGGCACGTCTCGTACTGGGCCAGGGCCGCGCTGCGCTGCCGGCTGCGCGTGAGCAGCAGCATCAGGCAGCGATGAACCTCTTCGCGCCACGGCTCTAACGCCAGCAGCCGGTTGGCATACTCGATCCCGGCGGCGTACTCCTCCCGTTCGAGGTGCCGCAGCACCAGCGTATGAAGCGCCTGGAGCACTAGGCCCTTGAGCAGCGAGCGCTGGCCGGCGATCCATTCCTCCAACGCCAGCGCACCGCCGACATAAAAGCCTTCGAGAAAGTCGCCCTGGTACAGCTCGACCCCCCGG
>JAYUUW010000293.1:0-4166 GCA_043754665.1 Anaerolineales bacterium
CATCGGCAGCATTGTCTTCCGCACCGGGCTGGAGCGCGCCCCGAGCATCAGCTCGACACCGCAAGTCTTTTATGAAGACAAGGACCTGTTTGAGCCCAACGGCGGCCAGAAGCCGGCGGTGCTCATTGACGCCGAGCGCGACCGGCGCGAGCTGGCCGAGCTGGCGCGGCTGGCCGAGGCCGAAGCGCCTGACGCGCCCACGGTGGCGGTGCTCGATAACGGCCTGCTGCTCTATCTGGCGCTGCTGATCGATGACCAGCAGGTGATCCGCGAGAAGATCAGCGCGTACCTCGACGAGCTGGACCTGCTGCGGGCGACCGGCGCGGCCGTGGCGGGCGTGGTCGACCGGCCGCGCGCGGCCAGCGTGGTGCGGCTGCTGCACCTGAACGGCCTGGCGCTGAACGAGATCCGCGAGGAGGCGCTGCGCGACCTGGGACCGGCCTACGCCCACGTGACCGACGGCCTGCTGTTCGACTTCTTGGCCCCCGGCGAGCGCAGCGCGCTGTTTGTGAACGCCTCGCCCAATAACAGCATCTATTACGAGCCGCGCCAGCACAGCATCTATTTCTTCTACCTCAACGCCGGGCGGCCGGGCAAAGACGGGTTGCTGCGGGTGGAGGTGCCGGAGTGGGTGGCGACCGACTCGGCCAAGCTCAACCTGGTGCACGGCGCGCTGGTGTCGCAATCGAAGGTCAGCGATGGCTTTCCGTATGTGCTCATGCGGGCGCACGAGCTGGCGGTGGTCACTATGGGCGAGCGGCGCACCTTCGACGAGATGGTGATGGGCTCGATGATCCGCCAAAAGCTGGCGCCGGGCATTTCGCAAAAGGCGCAGGGCAAGGCCTGGACCGGGACGACCCGGCGGCGCACGGGGCGCTGAGAGGAGCAATGACGATGGGTGACGCCATGGGCACGGCCATTGGGCGCTTGCTGCGCAGTTCGACCACGGGCTTTGTGTTCGGCTGCTCGGTGCCGGAGCCGGAGGTGCCGCGCTTTGGCGATTTGGTGAAGGCCCCGGCCCAGCGCGGGCGCAGCCAGGTGCTCGGCCTAATCTACGATATCGTGATCGAGGATGACCCGTTTGTGCGCCAGATGGTGGCGACGCCCGACCTGGACGAGGCCTACATTCTCGATCAGCGCGAGAACCGCCAGGTGCCGATTGAGGTGAGCGTGCTGGCGATCGGCTATTACAGCCTGACCGGCTCGCTGGTGTGCGGCCTGCCGCCGCAGCCGCCGGTGACGCTCGACCGCATTCAGCCGGCCACGACCGACGAGCTGTGCGACTGCACCAACCAGTTCGATTATCTGCGGCTGATTGTCAACGCGCCCGACGTGCCGGCCGACGAGTTGATGGTGGTGTCGCTGCGCAACGCGGCTGAGGCGCGCTCGTCCGAGGACCGGCGGCCGTTTCTGCGCGAGGCCGGCCGCGAACTGGCGCGCCTGCTGAACCGAGATTTGCCCCGGCTGGAGAATCTGCTGCGGCGGATAAAGCCGTAAAGGCGTTGGCCACGAATTAGCACGAAGGGGGAGAAAACCATTGGCCACGAATTTCACGAATTACACGAATTGGGGTGAGGAGTGGCCAGCGGTTGGATAAGGGCGGGGGTGGGGTCGTTGGGTGAGGGCGGGATGGTTTATAGGTAAGACCGAATACGGAGGGGGTATGTATGGCCGAGATACTGTATCCCGAGTTGTCGTTCCAAGTGGTCGGGGCGGCGATGGAGGTACACAAGGCGCTGGGGCCGGGGTTTTTGGAAGCGGTGTATCACACGGCGCTGGCGCACGAACTGCGGCTGCAAGGGGTAGCATTTGCATCTCAGTTGGCCCTGCCGGTGACCTACAAAGGCGTAAGGGTGGGGGTATACGAGGCAGACATGGTAGTGGATGAGAAGATTGTTTTGGAACTGAAAGCGGTGCAGGCGCTCAACGCCGCCCATATTGCCCAGGCCCACCACTATTTAGCCGCCACCGGCCTGCGCCTAGCCATCTTGCTCAACTTCGGGCGCGAGTCACTAGAAACTAAACGGGTCGCCAAGTAACCCTCAGCCCTTACCCTGCCGTCAGACCATCCCATCACCCCAATTCGTGTAATTCGTGAAATTCGTGGCCAATGTTTTTCTCCCTTCCGAGTGTGAAAGAACCCGATGACTCTCGATCCTGATTTCGACAACTTCTTCAAGCGCACGCCGCCGCCGGTGCGCGCGCGGCTGGGGCTGGTGGTGGGCGGCTCGCTGTCGCAGGGCGTCACGGTGAAGCTCGACCCCGGCCAGGTGCCCGGCGGCGTCATCGAAGACATGGCCGTCGGGCGCTATGTGGTGGTCGAGGGCAAGACCGGCAAGAAGTTCTTCTCCATCGTCACCGACATCGCGCTAGGCAGCACCAACCCCGATTTGGTGAACATGCCGCCCGACCCCGACGACGGCTTCACGGCCGAGGTGTACGCCAGCCAGCTCGCCTTTGGCACGCTGCAAGTCGCGCCCATGCTCATGCTTGAGCGCGACGTAGCCGCCAAACCCATGCCGGTCAAGACCGTGCCAGCGCACTTTTCGCTGGTCTACCCGGCCACCGAAGAAGATGTGAACCAGGTCTTCGGCGCGGAGGACGCGCAGCACTGGAATATCGGCTCGCCGCTGGATATGGACAACATCAAGGTCAACCTGGACCTCAAGCGCTTCGTCGAGCGCTCGTCGGGCGTGTTTGGCAAGAGCGGCACCGGCAAGAGCTTTATCACCCGCACCATCCTGGCCGGCATCGTCAAGGCCGATGCGGCCGTGAACCTGATCTTCGACATGCACAACGACTACGGCTGGGCGGTGCGCGACGAGCACGGCCGCGAGTTCAAGGGCCTGCGCCAGTTGTTCGACAACGGCCGGGTGCAGGTCATCACGCTCGACCCGGAGACCTCGCGCCACCGCGGCAGCCGCACCGACGGCGTGCTGCAAATCGGCCTGGCGCAGATCGAGCCGGAAGATGTTGAAATGCTGGCCGGCATCATTGGGCTGACCGAGGTGCAGGTGGGCGCGCTGTACTACCTGCGCCGCAAGCTCGGCCGCGACTGGATCGCCCAGATGCTCGACGAGGACGACACCAGCGCCATCGACGCGCTGGAAGAAGAAGAGAAGGTGCAGAAGGGCACGCTGCGGGCCATGCAGCGCAAGTTCGAGCAGTTCCGGCCCGACCGCATGGGCTTCCTCAGCCTGCGCCCGCCGCCCGACGACATGGTGGAATACATCTTCCACGCGCTCAATCGCGGCACCAGCATCGTGCTAGAGTTCGGCGTGTACGGCAACTCGCTGGCGGCTTATGTGCTGGTGGCCAATTACCTCACCCGCCGCATCCACGCCAAGTATGTCGAGATGAAGAACAAGGCCGCCGGGCAGCGCGGTGACGAGCCGCGCCCGCTGGTGATTACGATTGAAGAGGCGCACAAGTTCCTCGACCCGGAGATCGCCAACCACACCATCTTCGGCATCATCGCTCGCGAGCTGCGCAAGTACAACGTGACGCTGCTGATCGTAGACCAGCGCCCGAGCGGCATTGACGATGAGGTGATGAGCCAGGTGGGCACGCGCGTCACCTGCCTGCTCGACAACGAGGCCGACATCAAGGCGGTGTTCTCGGGCGTCAGCGGCGCAGGGCAATTGCGCGAAGTGCTGGCCCGGCTGGATACGCAGCAGCAGGCGCTGATTATGGGCCACGCCGTGCCGATGCCGGTGGTGATCAAGACGCGCGAATATGGGCCGGACCTGTACGCGGCCGTGGGCGTGCTCGACGCCGACGCCACGCGCGAGAAACGCCAGGCCGCCAAGAGCGCGCTGTATGGCGACGACGAGTAGGGCTGCTGCCGGGGCGGCAATGTAACTAGACATTTTTGGAAATAGGAGCGAGCGCCACGGTTTCCCAACCACTGGACCGTACCCGAGCAAATTAACTGTCATTCTGAGCGCAGTCGCGCGGGCCCGCTACTCATGCTGCGGTTGCGCGCGAAGAATCTCACCGCTAGACGTTCCCAAACGCCAGTCCCTGAGCGGTAGTCCGGCAGCGCTTGGTCAGTGGTCTATTTCCGATCGGCTCTTAACTGATTTCAAGGAGCCAGCAGAAGCGTTAGCAAAGATGTGAGCAAGGCCTTGCCGCGTCGCCGAGCGTTGTGCGCGAATTCGAAGAAC
>JAYUUW010000294.1:0-1644 GCA_043754665.1 Anaerolineales bacterium
CAGCAGGAACACCGACACATGGTAATAGCCGAACCGGTCGCGGATCAGGTCGACCGTGCGCCGCAGCAGTTCGTCCGTGCTCAGAATGCTCGTGGCCGCCCGGCCCACCTCGGCGGCGGCGGCCAATTGCAGCGTGCGCGCCTCCACCTTGCGTTCCAGGTCCTGGTACAGCCCGCGCAGTTCGTTGCTCATGCCGTTGAAGGCCTCGGCCAGCAGGCCGATCTCGTCGTTGCGGTTGATCTTCACCGTCGAGCTCAGGTCGCCGCCCGCCATCCGCATGGCCACTTCGGTCAGCGCTTGCAGCGGCCCGGTAATGCGGCCGGTAAAGAAGATCACGCCCAGGGCGCTCACCGCCACCACGCTGAAGCCAATCGCCGCCAGCACCCCCGCAAACTGGTTCAGCGGGCCAAAGGCCGCCCCAGTGCTCTCTTCGACCAGCAGCGCCAGTTGGTAGCTCGGCAGCCAGCGATACACCCCCAACACTTCTGCGCCGGCCTGGTTCGGGTACATCGCCATGCCGTTTTGCTGACTCATGCGCGCCCGTTCCACGCCCAGCGTGTCGGGCACGGTGCCGGGCGCCGTCACAAAGCTGCCCAGTTGGTAGCCGTCGCGCGTCACCACATAGGCCCGGCCCTCGGGGCTTAGGCCGGGGCTGGGCGCCACAATGTCGAGCAGTTGTTCGTCGCGCACCAGCCCAAACAGCAGCGCCAGCGGCTGGCCCTGCGCGTCGAGCAGCGGCGCCGCCACCAGCACTTGCACATCGTTCACGCGCGGCTCAAAGCCCGGCGGGAAGAGCGTCGGGTTCAAGCGCGCCATGCTCAAGTCTTCGGCCGTCAACATTGTTTGGCCCACAAACTTGTCATACTGGAACGGCAGCGTCGCCACCAGCACGCGGCCGGTCGTGGCGTCGGCCAGCATCACGGCTTCAAAGCTGGGGTTCGAGTTGAGGAAATTGTGGAAGCGGTCGAGCAGGAAGCTGGGCTGGCCGTCCGCCAGGAACTTCCGCACGTCGGCCACGGTCTCGCGAGTGTGGGCCAGCGCGTTCACGTCGGTGACGCGCGTATTGCCCCATTGTTCAATTTGGTTGACTTTGACGGTCGCCAGCGTGTTGAGTTGGGTGGTCACCGCGTCGGTCAGGCTGCCCTGCACCTGGCGGTAGATCAGAACGGCAAAGACCGCCAGCGGAATGAGGATCAGCGGGAGAAACACCAGCAGCAGCAGGCGTGCGAGCCCGCCCCGGGCCCGTGGGGTCGGCCCGCTGTCACGTTTCCCCCGAAATACCGAACTGGTCCACGGACTAGCCACTGGCCCCTCCATGTCCTTCCAGCGGTCGCCGGCCCGCGCCTAGGCTGTGGGGCGACCGCCCCACCGGCGGTCTTACATCATCTCCCACACCGGCTCGCCTCGCAGCAGCCGGCGAATTTGGTCGGGAAAGCGGTCGGGGTCCAGCGGCTTCCCCAAAAAGCCGTCAAAGCCCGCCGCCCGCGCCTTGGCTATCTGTTCCTGGCTGGCCTCGGCCGTCACCGCCGCCACGATCGTGTCCTTCCAGCGGCGGGTCGCGCGCACCTTCGTCAACGCCGCGTAGCCGTCTTCATACGGCAGGCGGATGTCCATCAAGATCAGGTCGATCTTCGGCAGCGTGTC